>CAWVYD010000033.1:0-13190 GCA_963934185.1 uncultured Legionellaceae bacterium
GCAAGTATAAATTACGAAAAAACGTCATGCTACTACCAAGTGATGCATTTGGCTGAAAGCTAACGGTATGAGAAAAATCATTTATGCTGCTTAGCGCGTCCAATGACTGAATCGAAGAATCCGCTAATAATCCCTCGTTATTATCCGTTACATCAACACTTAACACTCGGCCCCATTGACTACCAATGGCCTTAGTTGAAATATTATTTACTGGCGCCGTTAACGCTAGCACCTCACCTTCACCAATAGTAAATACCTGTTCGGTTGCTTCAAACTCAACAGGGTAGCGAACCAGTAATTCGTCATGTCGTGCCACTTGGCGATAAGGTCGATTTAGTCGCGTATTCATGGCTTGAGTGTCAATGCTAACTTTTGACTGATAAGGCGCGTTTCGTTTCTTTTCAGCAGGTACCTTTAATGTAAATCTTACCGGCTCATCATTACTCTCAGCAAAGCCTTGAGCAGCAATATTACCTTTAACATAACCATGATTTAACACGGTCACATGGCCGTTGGCCTCTAGAGACAACGGAATAGTTTCGCTAGGCGATGCCATGCTGCCGGCATGATTACTAACCCGATAAACAGCGCTTATTGTATCGCCGGGCTCATAAATACCGCTGCCTTGCGCTTGAGTAAATTCGACGTTATTCAACGATAAACGATAAGCAGAAGTATGATTCGAAACCGCTGATTCATTACTGATTAACTGAATTCGATACGCTCCATGAATACCTTGCTCACCTGCAAATAAAGGCGATGTATATTCACTTCCTTGGCTGCCATTGCTGCCATCAAAACCACCCGAATTACTTTGATATTCATCGTATGACTGCTCAATGATTGACACATGCACGTTGCCTTCATCATCCGTATGATGCTCAGTGACGTAATCAGAATGCGTTGTTGTCCAAGAATAGCTGCTACCACCTCGGCCGCCTCGGCCGCCCGGCCCGCCATCCCCATGCTTACCTACTTTGCCTGGTATGCCTGCTGACACATGATAAGACTCAATAACATCAAGCAAAGCACTGTCAGACTCATCAACACGAACAACAACATTGCCGCCATTACCTGAATTCCCACCACTCGTGCCTTTACCTCCATGGCCGCCATTGCTGCCATCGCTGCCATTACCACCGCTTGAAGACTCTGTTGCATCCGAGCCATCGCTACCATCCGACCCAGGTGAGCCTTGCTCAGCAATTAAGCCATTCACACCATCTAGACCTTTAGCATTTAATCTCAAAGAATCTCTCGCCGCTCGTAAAACTCCCGACTCATTGCCTTCATAACGAACACCATTAACACCATTATCAGTGAGCGTAAGCATTATATCATCAGCATTTGGATGAGAATTACGACCAGAGGCATTAATCTCTTTTAACGATGGACCTGAGGAGTGAATCATGAAGACACCTTTGAATTTAAGTTAGGAATGGTTAAGACCGTGCCTGGTTTTAAGTAACCAGCAAAAAAAACATCATAGGCATTGCGGCGTATTTTCAAATAGACGCGTTGATGACAGTAACCAGAATAATAAAGATTAATAAACAATGAGCGTTGGGGCATGATGGATGCTGAGTCCACCAAACCATTATCAAATTTAATCTGAGCAGTCGCTGGCTTATTCGTCGCGTTATTGATTCGTACTTCACAATTAGCGTAACTCAGCGAGCTAATAAAAAAACAAATCAGAAAAATATAACGATAACCTATCATCACTTTACCCCCAGCATTTTTGCATGATTTTATTATGTCTTTATTAACAGAGCCTTAAACCGGTTGGAAAATCGAGGAAGAAATAACGTTATCCAAATCAAGTGCATTAAAAAAAACAGCGTTAACCTCTGGTAGATTCATGCAATAAGCTGCAAAAAGATTAGATGCCGATTGATAACACGTTAAAGAAACGGTTTGCAAAGTTTCATCAAGACATTCCACTAAACCACCTGCGTCTAATGCCGACACACTAAAGTCTTTTAAAGGGTAACCCAAACCTCGCCCGTCTAATTTAATAAACGCCTCTTTTTGACACCAAATACGATAGAACCTGTTTGCTTTTTCTGAATCAGATGCCTTTAAAACCACGCTGGTCTCTAGGGCTGAAAAGCTGTGTCGTGCGATGCCTAAAAATTCCCGTGTTTTGATTTGCTCAATATCAACGCCGACTTCACTGTGCGTGCTAATGCCTAAAAACATTGAGTCATGTGAGTGGCTTAAGTTAAATTTAAGCGGATTGCCGGCTAAGTAAGGTTTGCCATGTTCCGCCGTTTCTATAACAAGCGTTGCGGCATCCACCTTTAGATAGGTCGCTAAAATTAGCTTGAGTATTTTTCGACACGCACCAAAACGTTGTTGATGGGTTTCAAACACGTAACGATTTTTGCGTGTTTTTTCTGCCTCATTAAGCAATGAATCGTTGGCATCAAGCTGTAAATACGGCAGTAAATTGATGTGCCAGAGATGAAGTTCGTTGTCTGCCATGTGTGATAGTTCAAGACAATTATTGACCATATTGCTATTAAGACTTTACAGATTTAGGGTGATCGGGCTATTATAGCGACAATCCATCAAAAGAACACTGTAAGAAATTATGAGCAAGCAATTTTTAGATTTTGAACAACCCATTGCTGAACTGGACGCTAAAATTGAAGCGCTACGTATGATCAGTAGCGATACTGAAATTAACATCAGCGAAGAGATAGTCCGCCTAGAGGCAAAAAGCATCGAGCTGACTCAGTCAATTTTTGCCAACATTAAGCCTTGGCAAGTAGTGCAACTGTCTCGCCACCCAGCGCGTCCTCAAACGTTGGACTACATTAAAGAAATATTTGATGACTTTGATGAATGTCATGGTGATAGACACTTTTCAGCCGCGCCTGCCATTATAGGCGGGCTTGCCAAACTTAATGGCATGCCCGTTATGGTCATTGGTCACCAAAAAGGTAAACGTACCAAAGAGAAAGTCTACCGTAATTTTGGTATGGCTCGGCCTGAAGAATATCGCCGCGCCCTACGTTTAATGAAGTTAGCAGAGAAGTTTAACATCCCTATTTTAACCTTCATTGATACCGCAGGTGCCTACCCAGGCATTGGCGCTGAAGAGCGAAATCAAAGTGAAGCCATTGCACGAAACTTAATTGAAATGGCTGATATAAGCGTACCCATTATTTGCACCATCATTGGTGAGGCTGGCTCGGGTGGCGCACTTGCCATTGGCGTAGGCGATCGCATGTTAATGCTTCAATACGGTATTTATTCAGTGATATCACCTGAAGGCTGTGCTTCCATTCTTTGGAAAACGGCTGATAAAGCAAATGAAGCGGCCGAAGCCATGGGCGTTACCTCAGATAAAATTTTTGAAATGGGGCTTATTGATCAAATCATTGAAGAACCCCTTGGCGGCGCTCATCGGAATGTTGATGAGATCACCTCACGCTTGAAAGCAACATTAATTGAAAATTTAACCTTACTTCAACAAAAACCGTCTGAGCAATTATTAGAAGAACGGTATAACAAATTCATGGCAATGGGCGCATGTGAGTGACGCACTTCTTAAGGCGTTAAATGCTTTTGATCTTAAAGCCTACCCAACCCTTTGGTTAGGCTTTAGTGGTGGCGTAGATTCTACTGCACTGATGCACGCACTGTCTGACGTTCCTAAGTTAAAATCTCGCCTATCTGCTATTCACATTAATCACGGCATTCAAGCCAACGCGAATGATTCCTGGCAGCAGCATTGTCAATTAACCTGCGCAGCATTAGACATTCCATTGGTTATTAAAATCATAAAGCCCGGCACGTTTGATAACGCATCAAACCTTGAAGAACTGGCTCGTAATGCACGCTACCAAGCCTTTGAAGAAATCGTTCAACCAAACGATGCGTTACTGCTGGCGCATCATCAAGGCGATCAAGCAGAAACCGTATTATTACGCCTTTTTCGAGGCGCTGGTATTGATGGCTTAAGCGCTATGAAAGCTAAAAGCCAGCGAAAACACGTCACACTTTTACGCCCGTTTCTTAGCTTAAGTAAAACAGAGATCATAGCGTATGCCGAACAAAAGCAACTTAACTGGGTAAACGATTCAAGTAATCAAGATAATAAATTTAATCGAAATTTTATTCGCAATGAGGTAATGCCGCTCTTACAGTCTCGCTATCCAGGCATTGAAAAAAACCTTGGGCGAACGGCCAGCCTTTGTTTAGAAAGCCAGCAACAACTAAGCCAATCCTTAGCGAAGACTTATCAATGCTGCGTTAATGAAAACAAAACGTTTTCTGTCAACACTTTGCTGCAACAAACACAAACCGAACAATGTTTATTACTGCGACAATGGCTAAGTTCCTTTAATGCAAATATGCCCGCACAAGCAAAACTCATTTCATTTTTAAACGTGTTAACCAATGCCGGTGAGGATAAACACGCATTACTTGAGTTAGGCACTCATCGAGTTCAGGTGCATCAGCAGCAGTTACATTATTACAAAACGATGCCAGTAAGATTAAAGCCTACCAATCAAGATTGGCCAGCCCCCTTCACGCCGCATTACTGCGAAGCATTTGATGCTGACTTACAATTAACCTCTACCACCGTAAACGCGAAGCTATGCATTCCTGACAATGCCCTACTTGAAATTCGTATGCGTCAAGGCGGCGAGACCATTCGATTAAACGGTATGACGCAAAAAGTAAAAAAACTACTGCATCAATTAAACATACCTTTTTGGCAAAGGCCTTATCTGCCACTGCTATACATCAACGGCACCTTAGCCACTATTGGCGATCAAATCATTGCCGACTCTTTTAATCAAATAAATCAAAACACTCATTTTCTACGCTTTCAGCCGTCTTTATAACGTCTTGAAATTTTAGTGATGATAAACGTCATTCCAATATTCCCCTGCCATAAAAAAGCAACGATATACTGCGCGAGGTCATAAATTGCGCTTTTTGAACACCCTTTTTTTTGTGCCATAAGACTTTTAAATTGCAGGGCATAGTTATTCTAAGCGCAAGATTTAAAAGGCTTATGGTGCATAAAATTAAGACGCTCAAAACCGCAATTTATGACCGCGCGCAGTATAACAGCAAGTCATTTTTATACTTTTTTATTTTTTGGGGGAAACTTTTCTCTGCTGGGGATAAGGCGCTGGGTGCTTTGCGCAAACAAAGCGCAGTCGAACGGGATGTGAGCGAGCCATGAAGCACAAGATTTAAAAGGCGTATGGCGCGTAAAAGAACACGATCATCGTCTGGTTTCATCCTTAAGCTCTAACAATAGAATTATTGACACATATGACACCGGCAGACCACAATGAGGCCATCCTGGCCTTAATAAGAGCAATGCATCCATAACGTCATTATTTGGCATAACCCGTTAAAACTAACTCCCACTTAAAACGTCTACCTATTGTCCACTAAAACGTGTTAAAATATAGACAAAATTTTATTTGAGACACGCTGCCATAATGAAAAAACTTTCACTCATTTTTTTGCATTTTTTCGTATCACTTTTAATGGTAATGACGAGCATAAGCTCAGTCAGCGCAATGGATAACGCCTTAGCACCGCACATTCGTACCGTTAAAACGCATAGCATATTACCGGCTGCACCTCACATTGCCAGTACTACTCATATCTTAATAGATGCAGACAGTGGCAAAATTTTAGCTAAAAAAGGCATCGATGAACGCAGACCACCCGCAAGTTTAACCAAAGTAATGACAGTATACGTTATCTCAAAAGCCATACAATCCGGCCAAATAAGTCTTGACGATAAAGTCACCATCAGTAAAAAAGCATGGCGCACACCTGGTTCAAAAATGTTTATTAAGGAAGGCCAGCGAGTCACCCTAAAATCATTATTACAAGGCATTATTGTTGACTCTGGCAATGACGCGTGTGTTGCTGTTGCTGAATACATTGCTGGCAGTGAAAAAAACTTTGCTATATTAATGAATAAACACGCCGTAGCACTTGGCATGACAAACACTAATTTTACTGAGTCTACCGGCTTACCAGACAAAAACTTATATTCAAGCGCTAAAGACTTAGCTATTTTGTCGCGCGCTATCATTAAAGACTTCCCTGAAAATTACCACTGGTTTAAACAAAAATGGTTTAGCTTTAATGGCATAAAACAACCTAATCGCAATCGATTATTATGGCGTAACCCTTTTGTTGATGGCATAAAAACAGGCCATACCGATAATGCGGGCCATGCGCTCATTGCATCTGCTAAAAAAGACAACATGCGTTTAATCGCTGTCATTTTAGGTGCACCCAGCGACGCAGCACGATCTGATGGTGGTCAACGACTATTAACTTACGGATTTCGCTTTTATGAAACACATAAACTCTATGATGCCTTTAAATCAATTTCTGATACACGCGTATGGAAAGGTAATGTCAACCAGGTGAATTTAGGCGTTGAACACCCTCTGGTAGTAACCATTCCCACTGGTAGTTACCATAATTTAGACGTATCAACCACGTTAGAGAAACAACTTGAAGCCCCTATTGAAAAAGGCCAAATTTTAGGCAGGTTAATGATCCGTTTGAATGGGAAATTATTAGCTAAACGTGATTTGGTTGCACTTGAAACAGTTCAAAAAGGCGGTTTATTTAGCCGACTTGGCGATTCTATTTCTTTGTCTGTTAATCGCCTAACTCAATAACGGCAGAAATTATCATGAATGAATTAAGCCATACGTTTCCGTGTGATTACTTGGTTAAAATCGTTGGCGTAACGCACAGCGATTTCCCAAGTGAAGTGCTCAAAATCATTGAAACAGAAACAACCTTACGCACACACATACTGACTGAAAGTAAAAATAAACGTTACCTTTCACTGTCGGTTACCTTGCATCTAGAAAATGAACTAGAACTTGAAACCATTTACAAACAAATTAAAGACAAACCCTATATTAAGATGATTCTGTAATGATTCGGGTAAAAAAATTAGGCCTCACCCCTTATAATGACGCCTTTATGGCCATGCAATCGTTCACAAAAAATCGATCGATTGATTGCCCAGATGAGTTATGGAGTGTGCAACACCCAAGCGTGTTTACCCAAGGCTTAGCAGGAAAATCTGAGCACGTCTTGGTCAAAAATGACATTCCGATCATTCAAAGTGATAGAGGTGGACAAATCACCTATCACGGCCCTGGCCAATTAGTCATTTACCCCTTATTAAATTTAAAACGACATAACTTAAACATACGCGACTTAGTTTGCTTAATAGAAAAAAGCATCATCAACGTACTCAAAACATTGAACATTAGTGCTTATCAAAAAGATGAAGCGCCTGGTGTTTACGTTAAAAATGCTAAAATTGCTTCGCTTGGTTTACGCATAAAACGTGGCTTTTCCTATCATGGCTTAGCATTAAACATTCAGATGGATCTAACCCCCTTTAAACAAATTAATCCTTGCGGTTTACATTCACAAGCCATTACCCAAACCAGCGCCTTATCAAATGCCTCGTTTAAAGAGATAGAGCACCTCTTACTAACAGAGCTTTTACTTGGATTAGGCCATAATATGGAGACCGTAAACACGTTACTGCTAAACGACTAAAGACGTGTTTAAAGACTATAAGATGGACACTTACTTATCATACATTGAACCACTGACAACCTGGTTAAATCATCACCCACACTGGGCCGGAATTTTCACCTTTTTAGTCGCCTTTAGTGAGTCACTTGCCATCATTGGCAGTATTGTGCCAGGTTCCATCACCATGACAGCCATTGGAATGCTCATTGGTACTTCTGTCATTCCATGTTTGCCAACCTTTGCTTGGGCAGTGCTTGGCGCAATTTCAGGTGACAGTGCCAGTTACTACTTGGGTTACTACTATCACGAACGCATAAGCGAGTACTGGCCATTTCGCAGTTATCCTCAAATGCTAGAGTCTGGCAAGGTGTTTTTTAAACAACATGGGGGTAAAAGTGTATTTTTAGGTCGTTTTTTAGGGCCCTTACGCTCCATTATTCCCATGATTGCCGGCATGATGCGCATGCCCAACCAGATGTTTTTATGCGCCAATATCACTTCAGCCATTTTATGGTCCTTGATGTACATTCTTCCAGGCATTTTAATTGGTACGGCGGCGTCAGAACTTTCCCCTCACCTTGCCGGCCAGCTATTTGTTTACACGTTAATGATTCTCTGCGGTATATGGGTATTAACCTGCCTTATTAAATACAGCTTTTTTGCTTTAAAGCGATTCACTAATAATCACTTGCAGGCTTTTTGGCTGTGGATGAGCAAGCACCCACGTTTAAATACTTGGGCAACACTGATTTCAAACCCTAGAAACCTGCATGATCACCGCCAAATTGCGCTGCTGCTCTTAGCGCTTAGTTCACTTGCAGGCTTTATCATCATAGCCATAAGCGCTCATCAACGGGGTTGGATAATACTCTATGACAAGCCTATTTTCAATTTTTTACAAAGCATCCGACTACCCATCCTTGACACCATTTTTATGGGCTTTACCTTTATAGCAGATAAGAAAACGTTACTGCCTTTGCTTTTCATCATTTTTTTATATTTAGTTTATCGTAAGAAAAAATGGGAAGCAGCGCATTGGCTAAGTAATGGTATTGTTTCTGCCATTCTTGTTTACGTATTAAAACCCTTCATTAACATACCGCGCCCAGAGGGGCTTGTTCAAATCCGTTACGGCGCTTCTTTCCCCAGTGGTCATACCACTTTTTCGGTTGCTATATTTGGTTTTCTATTTTATTTAATTGCAAAAAACACATCGAGTTCCATAAGACGATTTATTGCCATACCAGGCATCTTACTTCTAACGTGCATTGGCTTTTCAAGGCTGTATTTGGGAATGCACTGGCTTAGCGATGTAATAGGATCAATATTAATAGCAAGCTCAGTTTTACTTTTGCATATTCTTTCTTATCAACGTTCTGACAATAAAAGAATTAATGTAAGAAATATTATTTTCTTTACAATAACAATCATTGTCAGCATAAATGCCTTTTTCATGTATAAAAATTTCCATTCAGCCATTGAAGGATCTCAGCTTAAACACACCATTCAAACCAGCCAGCTAACGCTCTGGTGGAATGGTAAAGAACCCCTACCTAGCCATCGGAAAAATCGTTTTGGTATTGACGTTGCGCCTTTAAATATTCAATGGGTTATGCCGCTTAACGACATACAGCAGCGCTTTAAAAAAAATGGATGGCATACTGAAAATCGAAATGATATAAGTAACCGGTTTAAAACACTGCTTCAAACAAAAAACAATCGAATATCATTATTTTCAAAATTATATAACAATAAACCACCAAAATTATTAATGACCAAAGGTCATAAAATCATTCGACTCTGGCGAAGTTCCATCTATTTTAGGCATTCTAAATTACCGCTTTGGATAGGCGCTATTTCCTACCTAAACCAAGAAAGGAGCCCTCTTTTACAAAAAAGAATTTCTGAGCAAATGAAGTTGCAAGATAACTTCATACCCAGCCAAATGTTAGCCAAAGAACTTAAAGGATTAGACATGAAAAGGTTAAACGATCCCAAGCTGAAAGAGCTCCTACTTATTAAAAAACATACACCGCTTAATGAACTAAAATAGCTAACAAAGGCTTTTTTCCTAACCCTAAAAATATCGAAAGTGTGGTTCTTGCCAATTAGATTTTGTATTTTACTTCGTTTTAAAAATATAATTTCCCCATCGAGTAATGCCCGATAAACACGCAATCAAGAAGAAGGGAGCATTTCTAAACAAGCGTATAAATTATTCAATGAATCCATTGATAATGCTGCGTTATATTAATGGGAGCAGATTGAAGTTTGTTTGTCTTTATATGAAATTTCACAATAATATTAAGCTAAGCACGTATTGCCCTACCAAAGCGATTTACTGACTTAGCTATTATTACTTTTCATGACCTTCACTAGGGCGTGTTAACAGGAAACAATGAAATGGAGAAAACAAATTTACATGACGTATTGGAACAATGGGGAAAATGCACCGTTCTGCTAACTGGCGCAACAGGTGGTACTGGAAAAATTATTTCAAAGATACTGCAATCATCAAAGAAAATAAAACTTATTCGAGTATCATCGAAGGCCCAACAAAATAAAGAGATTATTCAATGCGACTTAGTAAACTCTGAGCCCAATATTCCCGAACAGATTGACTATATTATACATTGCGCATGCACCTATAAGCGTAAAAAAGACCTATTAATGGCAAAGAATATACTTTCCTTTTCAAAAAAAAAGAACGTGTCCTTGCTGGTGTTTTTTAGCTCTTGGGTCGTTCATTCTAAAAATTTTTTTGTAGATGACTATACGAAATTTAAACGTGAAATAGAATATTTAGTTTGTAACAGTCAATTGAATAATTATCTTATTCTTAGGCCTTCCATCATTCTTGGAGGGGGGCTTATTTGGGATAAAATAATAAATTATCTTAATAACTTTCCACTGACAATTCCTGAAAATATTATCATCGACCCAATTCATGTTTCTGATGTTGCTGAAATAACTGTTCGGTTAATGGGCAATGAAAAATCATATAACAAAAAGTATGATCTAGGAACCAAACCAATTACTTTGTCTCAATATATGAAAATAAATAGTTATAAAAACCCTTCACCTAAATTGACTAAACTTTTTTTTCACTTTATTAAGTTTATGATGTTTCCTGGTTGGAAGGCTTTAAGCAAAGTGTCTTCCATGGGTTTTTTATTTGATGGCTATGCAGCATTTGATTCAAATAAAACAATACAGATGATACCTGATTATAAATTTAAAGAACCTCACTTATTTGAAAACATTAATGGTGGGCTTTTCCCTGAGAATGTTTGCCAATTGAAAGAAATAGCACAAGCTTATCCTGAAAAAATTATGAGGGGTAGAATGGGGGTAGATATTTTACGTCATAATAAAGCTACTAATTTTATTTCAACCATAAAAATGAACAAAATATTAAGTATGGATGATGATTTTATTACTGTTGAAGCCGGCACTACCCTTAAAGATATTTGCGAGTTTCTTCTAAAAAAAGGTCGTATGCTTGCTTATCTTCCCGATTATCTTTTTATTTCGATAGGTGCTTGTTTTGCCACCCCTGTTCATGGCTCATCTTCTGATTATGGAAGTTTTTTAGAGATATTAACAACTTATCAATATTTAGATAAAGAAACGTTTCAACTTCATTGTACGGATGATAAAACACTTGACCGTAATACTATGATTATAATCCAAGCGACCTTGAGGCACCAACGAGCCTACCTATGTGAAAAAAAAATTAACTTTGAGTCAGATATTATTTTAGATGATCTTGAGCTAATTAAAAAAGAATTCAATAATCACTATTCTTCACAAATTCAATGGTACTTTAAAAAACAGCAGGTGATGATTTGTAATATCGATAAAACGCCATCAAATAAATTACGGTTTAAAAAAAACATACTTAAATATCGGCATGGCAATTTTTTCTATTTTCTGCATAAATATCTATTGCCAAAACATTCTTGTGATATTGGCTATAAAATACTTGCACCGATTAACCACGACTTTAATAACCCGCTCATTCGAATGCTTATAAAATATACCGGTTTGATCGATACAGAAATTAAAGTGGCAGACAAGGATTTAGATAAAGTCATCCAGTTTATTAAGAAATATAAACGTGTTTTGTATGCTTGCGCTATTCGATATGCAAAGGGAGATTTCTTTTGGGTTGAAATCATAATAAAAAAACGTCACATTAACTTGCTTGATAAACTGGTTGATTTGGGTGTTTTCCATACTGGAAAAGGTAAACCGAAGGCCAGAGTTACTCGAAAACCATTACTAAAGCATGTTGATAATTCATCTCCTAATGGTTGAAAGCGAATTGTCAACACGCCTAATTTAATGATCTCATTTAGAAAAATCAATGGATCCAAGTCAGATATTAAACTACCATTATTAATGATGTAACTTTAATGGCTGTCATAGGCCTTGAAAAGCGTTAACTTATGGGTGAAAAACAAACTAAATAGATGAGAACTTTAAACCTTCATGTTTGTTCTTAAGGCATTCACGTCACCCTATTTTTAAATAGTGCCGTGCTAATCATGATAAAACCTTACAATAAAGACAATTGAGTTAATTAATTATAACGTTACCTTACTTAATGACTATTATGAGCAATATAAATAATTTTGATCTTATCTTAAAGCAGCTAAAAAAAAAGAACACTAATGTAAGTGACTTTTTGGGAAAGCATGTTCACTTAGGATACTGGCCAACCCCTATTAGTAAGAAAATAAGCGTTGATATTGCAGCTGAGAATTTATCAAAAGAAATCTGTCTTTATGCTCAAATAAAAAATGGTCAGAATATTTTAGATGTTGGCTGTGGCTTTGGCGGAACCATCTCTTATTTAAATGAAAACTTTTCTAATCTCAAATTGTTAGGATTAAACATTGATGCGAGACAGCTTGACGTAGCAAAGAAAAATATTTGTTCAAAACATCAAAACAATCTGTCCTTTGTACATGATGATGCGTGTACTATGGATAAAATTTATGAAAAATTTGACCATATTATTGCGATTGAATGTCTTTTTTATTTTTCATCTCGTTTTAGTTTTTTTGAGCAGTCACTAAAGTATTTAAAAAAAGGCGGGAGTATTACCATTTCTGATTTTATAATGAGCCCTTTTTTAATTCCCACCTGTAAGTTTTTAAATATAGTTAAATGTAAGTGGTTAAATCCTTTTGGCTCGCTAAACTTTGTTACATTGAAGAAGTACTATGACTTATCACATCGTTTTAATTTGAAAATTGAAGTATATGACATAACTGGAAATACCATACTCAGCTATGATGTTTTAAAAAACATGATGTCTGAATTTGGATTAAATAAATTTAAAGTATTTCTTTGGAAAAGGGGCTGTAGTTTATTAAAGTTCTTTGCATACATCGAGTTTAATAGATATTTAATCATTAAGTTTACTAGGACGTGTTGACCGTTCATTCCCTAATGCTTGAAAGCGAATTTATTGCCTTCATTACGCAACGAATTGTCAACAGACCCTAAATTATAGATAAGAAGAGGGCTTAATCTATCTAATTATTTATGCTACAAAAATCGGGGCTATGCAGAATTGAGTGGAAAGTTGAAATTTAGTTTCCCGCACAAAAAAT
>CAWVYD010000034.1:0-12947 GCA_963934185.1 uncultured Legionellaceae bacterium
GCGATAGGTTCGTTATCTTCGTATTCTTCATTCCATAAATCATAATCTTCGCACTGTCGCTTAATCACCTCGAGCAACTCTTTGGCTTTTAAAACCGCGCTAACGGAATCACCACTGTTGTTATTACCTGATTTTTTAATTTCATCCGCAACCTCGCTCTCATACTTTGCAATGACGCCGTCAAATACCTCTTTCACACAATCATCTATCGTTTGCCATTTTTGTTCATCGTCAAATATTTCTTGTATGACGTCTCTACTAAGGTCATGAAGCTCAACATTCGCTCCCCGGCCTTTTTCTTGCTTTTCATGTGACAAACCAGCACTACGTGCATATTTAGCAACGCCAAAATATGCCTGATTTTTTCCTTCAGCTGTATTATTAACCTCTGTGAAATGCAACGTTAAAAAATGCTGCGCCAATTTATGATAGAAACTCATATAATACTGCTCCCTGGATCCATGTTTTTTTCATCATAACTATCAAAAAAATGTATGACAACGTCTTTTTAGCCTAAATCCTTGAAAAGGCAGGTTTTGAGCTTCGATAAACCGCCAAGCTTTATTTTTTATTCCTGCGTCAGGTCTAGACATTACTCCGTCATAAAAATCAAAGCCAGACGATTTTTATTTGCTCAATTCGCACCGTAAATACTTGTTTTAAAATGACTTATTTAATTAATTTAGCCCAAGAGATTATTTTTCCACTAAATTATTAGTGCAGCAGCATCACTGGTAATGCTAATGTTTTAACCATTTAGTGGCGCGATAATATCGAAGGCTAAAAACCGCCTTGCCAAGGCGTTTGGCTATATGCTTTAAAATTAATTGTCAACACGCCCTAGGGTCTGGCATGCTTTTATTATAACGAATGAAAACAAGGATGTTATCGCATGAGTTATCCCGCATGTTTTGTTTCATGGTGCGCAATGAAACCAGAAGTAGGCTCCAATGCTCCCTACCATGGCTGCATTATTTTATCGGTGCAAAAAAATGAGCAATCCCCTGTTCAAGTCCTAGACTCAATAGGCTTTTATGGCGTGACTCCTTGCTCAGATAAGAATCCTGCCATTCGCTGGCTAAAGAAAAACACAGGGGTAGACATTGATTTCACCGGTGGCTATGGCGAATACCGAACAGAAGAAATGCGCTATTTAGACAAAGGAGAAGGCTTAACCGGTATTAGCTTTCATTTATCAGCTCATCGATTTTCCACGTTAAGACAATCGATAAAAGATGATATCAACCAACAAAACATTGCCATTTCAGAGGCAACACAAGCCATTGTTGCTGATAACTTAGCCATTCCTAACAACGTTGAAAAAGCGAAACGCAGCTTAGCTGCTAATCATTACCCCATCGACGCTGTTAATGTAGCAAAGCACATTGAAATTGAAACAAAAAAAAAGATTTTATCCCATCAAATTTATCAAAAAGAATGTGAGTACTCAGAAAAAAACCAGGTGCCTTCTAGGTTAAAACCTTTTGAATTTCGCGCATCTTGGACCCCTTTAAGTTTTTTTACCTTGGCCGACTCTCATACTTGTAAAAATGGCATCATAGAACTGTTAGGACGCGCAGAGATCCCTCTTTCAGCACTGGAAGCATTAGGTGGAGTAAGTTATCGCTCATCGTCCTCCATTCCTCGTTTTAGCAGAAGTTCAAACGCAGAAGAACTCCAACTCTATAGTCTAGGTACTTACACCTCGTTTACCTCAAAACGCACGGGAGAGCACAAAGTAACTAGGAGCTGGCAGCCAAACTTAACCACCGATGCGCCAGATAAAACTACGCTTTATTGGTCAATTCCCCCAGGGGAAATCATTGCTGATCATACAAACGAACAAGCATCCAAAGATTTTTTAAATCGTTATTTCATTGAACCAGCGCAAAGAAAGCTAATGTGTGACTTAATGTTACGTTTGCAAAAAACAGAGCACCTACTTGTTCAATCACAAACAGCCAATGTGGGTGGCAAAATTGAAGCCTTATTAAAGAAACTACGTTTTCTTATCACCGCCTTCAATAACCCCAAAAAAAATAAAGACACGGATTATGTCGAAGACGTTTTTTTAAAAACAAACCACCTTTTAGGTGCTATTTATTCAACAATCAACCAACCCGATGCATCATTAAATATCATCGCCCTTTATGACGATGTATCACAAACAGACAATGAACTTTCATTAGAACTTAGTGAAAAAGAGATTAGAAAGCTAAGTGCGCTTCATCAAACACATTATGGCTCCAATGAAGAAGTCTTTGATTCTGACCCAGACAGCACTTATCCTTATTTAGGAACGCTTTAGAAGTCTGAATTTTTAACGTCAATCACAAACCGATATTTAACATCGCTTTTTTCAAGCCGTGCAAACGCATCATTAATTTCAGACATTTTAATTAATTCAATGTCCGAAGTAATGTTATGTTTGCCGCAAAAATCAAGCATTTCCTGCGTCTCACGAATGCCACCAATTAATGAACCGGTAAATTGTAATTGCTTAAAAACTAAGGGGAAAACAGAAACGGATAAGTCTTCTGATGGCAAACCTACTTGTGTTAAACGGCCTTTGCGTTTCAATAAATTAAATAGTTGATTCACATCATGCTGAGCTGAGACGGTATCTAAAATAAAATCAAAGCTATTTTCTGCATCACTCATGGCTTGATATGAATTCGATGCTAATAACGCGTGAGCACCTAATCGAAGCGCATCGTCTTTTTTATCATCGGTTCGAGAAATAACAGTAACATGCGCGCCCATTGCACAAGCAATTTTAACCGCCATATGTCCTAAGCCACCTAAACCAACCACGCCAACTTTGGTGCCAGAAGTAACGCCTGCACGTTGCAATGGTGAGTAAGTGGTGATCCCAGCGCAGAGCAAAGGCGCACTTGCCGCGAGATCTAAATTTTCTGGCATGTTTAAAATGAAGGCTTCATTAACCACCATTTTTTGAGAATAGCCACCATACGTCACGCCGCCTAAGTGTTTATCTAAACCATTATAAGTTTGCGTAGAACCTTCATCACAAAACTGCTCTTCACTTTCTTTACAAGGATCACACTTTTGGCAAGAATCCACTAAACAACCAACCCCTACGTGCTGCCCAACTTTAAAACGAGTCACTTGCGCGCCAACTGACGTTACAACACCAACCACTTCATGACCTGGCACCATAGGGTATTGTGAAAATCCCCAATCATCTTTAATCTGATGCAGATCAGAATGACAAACACCACAATGTGTCACATCAAAGGCAACGTCCTTCGCACCAACATCACGTCGATTAAACTCAAAAGGTACCAAAGCCTCTGTTTCAGAGTTTGCTGCATAACCTAATATTTTATCCATTGCTTAATTATCCTAGTAAAAAATAACAAGCATACCGATTACCGTAATTTAAAGAAACAAAACGATAGCTCAAAATAACAAAGCAACCTCTTTATACGTGAACCTGTTGAAAGTGAAGCTGCTTGGCAGCTTGAAGAAACGCTAGGCTTGGCGCACTGTTTGGCGCATCAATGACAAGTGATTTACCTTGTTCACTGCTAGACAACAATGCTGGGTCTAAGGGGATTTGAGCGAGTAAAGCAATATCATTTTCTTGCGCGATGCGTTGACCACCACCCACATTAAAGATGGTGCTAGTCTCATGACAATGCGGGCAGATGTAAGCGCTCATATTTTCAATGACGCCTAAAATGGGCACATTTACTTTTTTAAACATTTGTAAACTTTTAACCGCAATGTCTGTTGCCATGGGTTGTGGAGTAGTTACGATAACCACACCCGACAGCGATGCTTTTTGCGCTAAGCTTAACGGAATATCACCTGTTCCAGGAGGAAGGTCAACCAGCAAATAATCCAGTTCGCCCCATTTTACGTCCGTTAAAAATTGATTAACGGCCCGCGTTGCAACAGGCGCACGCACAATGATTGCACCGTCTTTTGGGTTAACTGAGCTCATAGAAATAAATTTAACGCCATGGCTTTCCATTGGCAATAAAGCGCCATTTTCCCCTTGGGCTTTGCCAATATTCCCCAACAGGCTCGCTTGACTTGGCCCATAAATATCGGCATCCAACACACCAACCTTGTGACCCTGTGCTGTTAAAGCAAACGCCAAATTACTGCAAACGGTAGATTTACCAACCCCCCCTTTGCCGCTGGCAATGGCAATGATGTGCTTAATTTGATTAGACACGTGCGCCGCTTCTTTTTTAACAGAAGGCGCAATGGATTTCGCATGAGCTGGTTTAGGATGCGTTGGCGCTGCCGCAGATACTTTAGGATGCGTTGGCGCTATCGTAGACACTTTTGGTTTTCTTTTAAATCGATTTCTAACGTACTGCCACATAATATTATGCTCGTTTTTCTAGTGCTGTAACCGCTGGCAAAGGCACACCTTCAATGTATTCTAAAAAGGCGCCGCCACCGGTTGAAATATAAGAAAGGTCTTTACCTAAATTAAATTTATCAATCGCAGCAAGTGTGTCGCCACCGCCAGCAATTGAATACGCATCACTTTGAGCAATGGCAAAGGCTATATCCCGCGTACCGTAGGAAAAAGGGGCACATTCAAACACGCCCATCGGTCCATTCCAAATAATGGTTTTTGCCTTAGCTATTTTATCACTGTAACGAGCGATACTTTGTGGGCCAATGTCTAAAATCAAATCATCATCAGCGATGTCTTTTACTTGTTTGTTATAAGCCGCTGAGCATTCAGTGCAACTTTTAGCAACAACAACGTCATGAGCTAATGGAATTTTGTCGCCGGCTCTATCAAGCAAAGCGCGCGCATCACTCACCAAATCATTTTCATATAAGGAGGCACCAATATTAAATCCTTCTGCTTGTAAAAAGGTATTAGCAAGTCCCCCGCCCAGGATTAGCATATCTACGTGCTCAATGAGTCCTGCAAGTAAATTTAGCTTGGTTGATACTTTAGCGCCCCCTACCACCGCAATGATTGGGCTTTCTGGCGCTTTAAAGGCTTTGGATAAATGCGTTAGCTCATTGAGTAATAACGGCCCAGCACATGCAATTTTTGCATGTTCTGCAACCGCTGTAGTTGATGCATGCGCGCGATGCGCCGTGCCAAAGGCATCCATGACAAACACATCACAAAGCGCCGCTAATTTTTTACCTAACGCGTTATCATTGGCCATTTCGCCAACATTAAACCGCACGTTTTCACATAAAATCACTTCACCCGGCTGAACTTCAACGCCGTCTAAGTAATCTGCTTCAAGACGCACTGAGCAACGCAACTCTTTTGATAAATATTCAGCAACTAAATCCAGAGAGAATGCCTTCTCAAACCGACCTTCTTGCGGACGACCTAAATGCGACATAACAATCACCGCGGCATTTTGCGCCAGTGCCGCTTTAATGGTTGGCAAAGCAGCTTGTATGCGTTGGTCGCTGGTGATGATCCCATTACGAATGGGTACATTTAAATCTTCTCTAATAAGCACTCGTTTATTACTTAAATCAAGTGAACTCATTGCAATCATAGTCATGGATGTTCCTTTGTGATTGACATTTTATAAAAGTGCCGATCATCATGTTTTAAAATTTAAGCCGATACCATAGCAAGTGATGTATCTAACATGCGGTTTGAAAAACCCCATTCGTTATCATACCAAGCTACCACTTTAACTAAATCGCCAATAACCCGTGTTTGGGTTGCATCAAACACGCTCGATGCAGGATGATGATTAAAATCACATGATACAAGTGGTGCGGTATTTACAGCAAGCACACCATTTGACGCCCTTGTTGAAGCACCAAGTACAATCTTATTCACTTCTTCAACCGACGTATCTCTAGATACTTTAATGGTTAAATCTACCACAGATACGTTTAATGTAGGTACGCGCATAGAAAAACCGTCTAATTTTCCAGCAAGCTCAGGCATCACTAAACCAACGGCTAAGGCTGCACCTGTTTTTGTTGGAATAATAGAATGAGCCGCAGCTCGCGCACGTCTTAAATCGCTGTGAGCACCATCAAGTAACATCTGGTCTTTAGTGTATGCATGAATCGTATTCATTAAACCAGAGACTACCCCTAATGCTTCATGAAGCGGCTTAACCAACGGCGCTAAACAATTTGTGGTACAAGACGCATTTGACACAATCGTATCTGACGCTTTTAAGTCGCCATGATTAACACCATAAACAATCGTTGCATCCACGTCTTTACCAGGCGCAGAAATTAATACTTTTTTAGCGCCCGCTATTAAGTGATAGCCAGCCTTCTCACGCGTAGTAAAATGACCTGTACATTCGTACACCACGTCAATACCTAATGCTTGCCAAGGAAGATTTCTAGGATCGCGCTCTTGGGTGATTAAAATTTTATCGCCATCAATAACCAAATACTCGCCATCAACAAATACATCGAATTCAAACCGCCCATGAGTTGAATCATATTTTGTTAAATGAGCACTAACCTCAATGCCAGATAAATCATTAATGGCGACAACTTCAAGCTCTTCACGGCGATTATGCTCATAAATAGCTCGTACAATGTTGCGACCAATACGACCATAACCATTAATTGCGATTTTTGTTGTCATTTTTATCTCCACGACTTTTTTATTTTTATTATTCACTAGAGCCAGTTAACGGCTCACTTAAAAGTGAGTCGTCAATAACCCTACAGATAGAAAACGTTAGTTTAATGCATTAGCAACAATGGCATCAATAGTCAGATCAAACGCTTGATAAATTTCTTTGAACGGCGCTGATAGACCAAATTCTGAAATGCCCATTACCTTACCCTTTCGGCCAGTAAACCGATACCAAGCATCGGGGCTACCGGCTTCAACCGCAATGCGATTATTAACCGCATCGGGTAATACCCTTTCTTGATAGGCTGCGTCTTGTCTCAAAAAGGCATCTACGCAAGGCATGGATATCACGCGAACTCGTTTGCCTTGCTCTGTTAAAATTGTTTTAGCGCCCATGACCAGCTCCACTTCCGAACCGGTGGCCATTAATAACACTTCTGGCAGACCTTCACAGTCACTTAAAACATAGCCGCCTTTGGCAATGTCTGAAATTTGCTTTCCGCTTCGATTCTGGAAAGCTAAACCTTGTCGCGACAAGAGTAAACAGCTCGCACCTTGGCGCAATAAGGCTTGCTGCCAAGAAACAGCCATTTCAACACTATCCGCCGGTCGCCAAACATCCAGAGCCGGCGTAGCCCTAAGCATAGTAATATGCTCTATGGGTTGGTGCGTTGGCCCATCTTCCCCTAAACCAATGGAGTCATGACTGAAAATATACACTACTTTTTGCTTCATCATCGCACTTAATCGAATGGCATTACGCGCATAATCTGAAAAAACTAAAAACGTACCACCATAAGGAATGAAACCACCATGTAATGCTAAACCATTCATCATTGCTGACATGCCAAATTCACGAACACCATAACAAAGGTAATTACCTTGCATTTTGTCTTTTGAAATAATTTCAGCCTTAGCCCACTTTGTATTATTAGACCCCGATAAGTCCGCTGAACCACCCAGCAATTCAGGTAACCATTGCCCTAAACTGTCCAGGCATTGCTGAGATACTTTACGTGTGGCTTCATCCTTAGCTTCATGATGAATGCCCGCAATCATTTGCTGCGATAATTCATGAAAGTCTTCGGGTAATTCACCGCTAATTCGACGCGTTAAATCACTGGCTTTTTGCGGATAAGCTGCTTGATAATGCTCAAATTTTGCCTGCCATTCTTTTTCTACTACATCACCTTGTTCGCATGCATCCCACGCTTGATAAATGTCTTGCGGGATTTCAAATGCGGCATGCGGCCAATTTAACGCCTTTTTCGTTGCTGTAATTTCAGCATCGCCAAACGGTGAACCATGACTTTTTTCAGAATCTTGGAACCTGGGCGAGCCATAACCAATGTGTGTTTTACAAATAATAATGGAGGGTTTATCTGTCTCTGCTTTCGCTTGCGAAAGTGCCGTGGTAATGGCTGTTGGACAATGTCCATCAATATTGTCAATCACATGCCAGTCATACGCATCAAATCGCTTTGCCGTGTTATCACTAAACCAACCACGAACATCACCATCAATTGAAATGCCATTATCATCATATAAAACAATCAATTTACCGAGGCCTAACGTACCAGCTAACGAACACACTTCATGTGAGATGCCTTCCATTAAGCAACCATCACCCACAAAGGTAAAGGTGTGATGATCAATTACATTAAAGTCATCAAGATTAAATTCTGCCGCCAATAATTTTTCCGCCAACGCCATTCCAACTGCATTTGCTAGCCCTTGGCCTAATGGCCCAGTTGTCGTTTCAACACCTGGTGTATGAGCACATTCTGGGTGACCTGGTGTTTTAGAATGATGCTGGCGAAATTGTTTTAAATCCTCCAGCGAAAGGTCGTAACCACTTAGATGCAATAAAGAATAAAGCAGCATCGAACCATGCCCGTTAGACAGCACAAAACGATCCCGGTTCATCCACTGAGGGTTGTTAGGGTTATGACGCAAAAATGTCTGCCATAGCACTGTTGCAATGTCCGCCATGCCCAAAGGCATGCCGGGGTGCCCCGAATTCGCTTGTTGCACGGCATCCATGCTTAATGCCCGAATGGCATTTGCTAAAAGTGAGTGAGAGAACATATAGCAACCCCTTAATGTAATAAATCAAAAAATACTTTCCACTTCAATTTCAGAAAATTATTTTTATTGCGTTACTCTGAATTTTTAAGTGCGACTATTGTCGCTCAGTAAGAGAAAATGAGCAATGTTTGCAATACTCTAAGCCTTGATTATCACCTAAAAAGTCGTGCATTTTACAAAACTGCCCGTCTTTGATACAATGCCGGGAATTTAAGCACTTAAGCTATGGCTTTTAAAGGAATAACCATTAGAAGAGAAGACAGCTCACCCCATCTATTTGACGAATATTTACTGCCCCCTATACTCCATAAAAGTAAAACACTGTTAAACCTTGCGAGCACGCCAGTTTCATATGCACTATTAACCAATGCATTGATAAAAGATACTCCGCAGCTGCAATCAAAGTATCTAGCACTAAAGTCACACCTCATCACCTTTATAAAGACTAATGTTGGTAGCGTTCATGACAGCAATTATCAAAAGAAAAAAAATGCCTTAGCAAGTAAAGTACTTACCACTGGCACTCAATTGCATGCCATTTATAACTTGTTTTATAAAGACCCTAAAAACAATACCAAAGTATGCAGTGACTTAAAGATAAAGAAAAAAAAACTGACCAACGATTTGTTTTATTGTGAATATTTAATGGATAGCCCCCATCCAAAATGGGAAAAATACAAAGAAAGCTCAGATCAAATACAAGACATAAGCATTGACTCCATTGTCCGTTTTGTTACGGCAGAAACGAATTGGTATCGATTGTTTATGATCCGGCTTAAACGCCTTTTCACCAACATAATGCCATTAATTAAATCACTTAACTACCAGTGGTTTATTGATGAAATAAATCGAATTAACCCTATCTTAAGCTACGTTGCCTGGCTATTTTACGTGCCCAGATTAACAGCAAATTTATATTCACTCATTTTGCATACTTTGCCAGGATTTTGGATGGAAGATGAAGAAAAAGCCATTAGTTTTATCAACCGCTGGGACATGCACTGGGGACGTTTATGGTTTGAATTATTAAACGATGCCGTCTGGCTTGCGGTAGGCTTGGCATGTTGTTTTTCCCTGGGTCCTACTGGCAGCACACTATTAACAGCTGGCTTATATTTTTTTGATGCTGCAATGGCTTTCACCAATAATTTTTTCAGCGTTAAACACCACGAAGAACTTCGAGAAACGTTAACCATACAATCCCAAAAACTAACCGCCCTACTAGATGGCGTACAAACAGACTCTGAGATAGCTGAGCAACATGCAGATTCATTTGATGGCGATACTATACGTGATGAGCTTAGCATGCTTGATGAATATCAAACCCACATTGATTTATGGATAGAGTATGAACAGCACAAATTAATTCTTTCCATGTTTGTCACAACCATGTTTTCAATATCCATGGCCATTGGCGCATTACCAACACTGTTTGCACTGAGTGCATCCCTTGCTATTGCTTGCCCTATTGTGTCTGCCGGCATCGTTATATCGGTCTGCATCACTCAATATATACTTTCTTCTAAAATTGAAGCCTCTTGCCCTGAAAGCAATATTACCCAGTTAGAAAAACTTGAAGTACACATAATAAAACCGGAAGAAACACAAGCGGCGCAATCAAGCATCCCGACAGCGAAGAATGACAATAGCTTTTTTCAACACGCTCCCATTGCAAAAAATATATCAATGCGACGCAGTGTCTCATGTCCCGAAGATTTATTAGACTTTACAAGTGACTACGAACCATTGAATATAAGTACATTCGCCTCCTCACAGTAACGCTTACATTTTTTTAACAAAAAAATAACGCTTAAGGAAATATTATGGATACTCTTTATCAAATTTTTGGCTTACTCATTGCTGGTTTCTTGGCTTGGTCTTTGTATAAAAACATTCAACACAACCCTGAAGCCTTTTCTAAGAAAAATTTTTCAAAAAGCTTTACCACAATAGGGATGCTAGCGATTGGACTGATAGGGTTTGTCTACATCCTCACTCTAATGGTAAAAAACTAGACGGTGCGCGCGTTGTTGGCACGCCTCATTTCCGTTGCTGTGTTTTATCAAACAAGCTATCAGTCTCATTAGGGCGTGTTGACATTACTCCGTCATAAAAGTCAATGCTAGACGATTTTTCTTTGCTCAAAGAACATAGTAAACTGTTGTTTTAAAATGACTTATTTATTCAAGGCGCTTATTTACCCACTAAATGGTTAAGCAGCAGCATTGCTGGTTAGGGTAATGTTTTAACCATTTAGTCGAGAGATAATATCGAAGGCTAAAAATCACATTTCCAATAAGTTTGGGTATGGACCAATAAGTTCTTTTGTTTTAGTGTCTATTTGTGATTGAAATAAAGGTAGAATTCTTTTTTTGCTATGGCATAGTTATTGTATGTTTAAGAGGTAGAGTAATAAAGGCATAAGCGATTTTTACCTTCTTTTATTGGTTTTGGTTATATTGTTATGCATGGCTTCTGGCGCAATGGTTAAGTCATAAGCTTCTTTTGACAAAGCAATAAACTCATCGCGATCAAATACAATCTTGGCTGAGCGTGATAGTGATGTTTTAATAAAATCAAAATCACCTATTTTTTTAACACAACATATTATTAAAATATTAATAGCAATGCTTTCCTTTTTTTTCCTATTTTCACGACATAGACAGGAAATAAATTTTTGCTTTGGATCAGTACCGACTTAGACAACACGGAGTTTTCATGGTTTTATTTTCAGATCAATTTAGATACAAATTCCTAATTATTTTTTGTGCTTTTATTGCACTTATAGAGGGTTATTTTTTTGCCTACAATGTTAATTTTTTTTTCATGTTGACCCCGTGGTTACTTTTTTTCTTTGTCATTGCCTTAAGTTTTAACCGTAGCCTCCTTTTTATTAAGGATTGGCTGGTTTTTATCTCCCTCTTTTTATTTTTAAACTTCTTAAGGGGCGCTATATACGTTCTCATTAAGCACTATGATTTACCCATCTATTCTCAATACATCATTGATTTTGAACGCCTATTTATTTCTTCTGGCTCGCTTGCCAGCGCATTACAACTTCATCTAACCAGCCTTGGCAGCGTAACCTGGCTTGAACGTTTATGTACGTTTATTTACTCTTCGCATTTTGCTTGTTTTATTGTGGTTGCAATCATTATTTGGGCTAAAAAACCACACGATTTTTGGCGTTACAAATGGTCTATACTAAGCTGTGCCTATATCAGTTTATTCATTTATTTTCTCATACCAACAACACCACCATGGCTTGCTTTTGACCAGGGATTGTTGCCGCCTGTACGTAATATTTTCCATAACATCATGGCGGTTAAATTTGGTAAGCTTATTACGCTTTTGGATACGAATCCGGTGGCAGCCATGCCGTCATTACATGTGGCCTTTCCGCTGGTTTCTTTATTATCACTTCTGCATCATTTTTCAATAAGACGATGCTGGCCATTTATTATTTATTTTCTATTAGTAATTTTTTCAACCTTATTACTTGGCGCCCATTACATTGGTGATATTTTGGCCGGAATAAGTTTGGCATTGATTTGTCATTATGTGGTGTACTTCAAATTAAAACCGCGCAAAGTTTATACTTTTGTAGTTAGCTGGATAGATATAGCCACTCAACTCAACCTTGTCGTTATTATATTTATTACGCAAATGCTGCTTAAACACTTATTAAAATTTATGATCACTTGCGGATGATGGATATACCGATGCTCCTACAAAATGCGGGATTGTCATCTCACGTTTATCTTTTTGTTGGAGTCACTTGCTTTCTAACAGGCTACATTCCCTCTGTTAGCACAGAGGTGGTTTTGGCCGGTGTTGGTATGACGATATCTACTGAACACGTGCTCCCACTTGCTTTAGTGGGAGCATTAACGCAAACACTGGCGAAAGCCCATTTATATTTTTTATCTAGACGCATTGCTCGATGCTTAAGCTTTAGGTCGAGAAGAAAGCTTATTGCGTTAAAACAACGCTTTAATAAACAAGAGGCAATGTCTAGTGGCATTTTGTTTATTAGCGCTTTAATTGGCCTGCCACCTTATTACTTAATGAATTTATTATGCGGTTTACTAAACACTGGTTGGGTTCAATTTTGTTTGATTGGTTTTACAGGCATGTTCATACGATTTAATGTTTGTTTGGCTTTTCCGCTATGGCTTGTCCATTAATAAAAGTGGGTATATACCCAGCAATTGCGATGCTCAGTATTTTCTAATCCAAAAATGAGCCTATAGAGGTTAGCGTGCAATATTCATTC
>CAWVYD010000035.1:0-12859 GCA_963934185.1 uncultured Legionellaceae bacterium
GAGCAATCCGCTCGTCTTAAAAACAAACAACCAGCAATGCCTGTTGGTTGCCTAGTCGAACATGTTAATGCACAAGCGCTCATTGACGGTGTGAGTCGTATTGTTCATGCACAAGAACCAAAAAAGGAATTTGATAAATTTAAAGAGGTGATGCAAGCATCACTGCCAGATAGAAATTCAACCAAACACATGGTCGGATTAGATTTAGGTCGAATGGAACCGACACCAGCATTAAAATATCAAATGGCAGCTTAGACTGTTTTATTTGTCAAGAACTAAAAACTGCGGAATCGAGTATATAATGATTTTCGATTTAATAGACGCTCAAAACCACCCTTCTTCCACTGTCCACTAACTTATAAATTATGAGCCAGTCAGGCTTCCTGTCATTAAAATAATATTTACATTTAATATCAATAGCTTGCTTAGTGTAAATGTTCTTTATCTTGCTTTTATGTTTTTTTGGTTGTCTTTACTGGTGTGTAAAGTATAATTCCGCTCTTATTTTTTTATGTATTTCTGAGGGAGTTATTCTAATGAGTAATGATACTGATAGTCCTGATTCGCTATGTAGTGGCGGATTTCTAGCTGCTATTAGTGCCGCAGCACTTGGAATGGCGTATTATGGCAGCCGTTTTTTTTCTGAACCACCATCATCTTCAACGCTAGAGGATAAGAGCCAACTACGTGAAATAATGACAGAGCTGAAGCAACAAGTGACTCAAGAAAAAGAAGAGTGTGATTTGATTCAGGAAAGGATGGCTGAATTTGAACAAGTCTGTGAGGGGTATTATGGAGGGTTGTCTGAAATATATAAAAATAAGGGCAGCAACTTAGGGGATTCATTGATAAAACCAACCTTATTAAAACCGGACGATATGAGTCAAATAAGTAATGTGCCATTGGAAGCACTCAATAAAAGAGAAAAAAGAAAAGCATTAGGAAATATGCTATCAAATTACCCACAACCACCTCATGTGCAAAGACCTACTTATGACCAACTTCATGATTTTTGTTGTAAAAGAGCTACATATCATGCAGAGGTAAAAGAGTTAGCATCGGTAGTATTTAATGATTTTTCTCATTTGCTTATGGACAGCCAAGACACGTTACAACAAAACAAACAATTTTTAGACGCTAAACCGATGACGTTTTAATGCATACTTTTTTTCTGGATATTTCAACGAAAATTCATAAAAAATTATCGTATCAATTCGATGCTAAAAATGCTTACCAATTTTATTGTCCATTCAGCTCGTTGGCCGATTGTTTAAAGGATTTTCTACTCATTGGTGTGATGCCGCCGTTTGCCTTTTGTTTAACAATACTTACTTTAGCGGAAGCATTGGTAAATGCATGCTCCTTGTTTTGGGTGACATTTTCCCCTTTGAAAATAAGCTTTGAAAATGAAGAGGGTACTGATAAGCCAACATTATCACCACATTTTTGTTACACGGCTTGTAATCTATTTCTTGTTATTTATTCAGCGCCAGTATTTGTCTACTTTTTTGTTAAACGTCTTATAGGTATGTTTTATAAGCCTGTAGTGAATAAAATATTAAGAGAAAAAAAGTGTTTGAGTGAAACGATGCAAACACTCAATGAACAAGTAACTCTTGAAAAAGAGGAGTTTAACTTTATAAGGGAAACATTGGATAACTTTGAGTTAGAGCTTGCTGGATATCTAAAGGGCTTAACTGAAATGCATCATAAGCAAGAAAAAAAGATCACTAAGTTGTCATCAGAAAATTGCTTGGAATCTTTCAATTACGTCGATTACAGCAAAGATATTAATTCTCAGAGATCAGTCTTAGAAGGTGAAAAAACTAATCTATTAGAAAGCATGTTATCTAATTATCCTCAGCCACCACAAGTACGAAAACCTACGTCAGTACAACTACAAGAATTTTGTAATGAAAGAGAAATTTATCATGAGGAAGTTAAAGAGCTGGCCATGCTTGTTTTTGATGATTTGTCTTGCTTAACAAAAAGGTACAACAAGGTGATAACGGAACATACAGCTTTATTAGAAACACCACAACTTAGACTTTAACGTATTATTTTAATATTAAAAACAAAGAGGTTTACTATGTCATTTAAATGGTTCAGCAAGCACGTCAGTAAATTCGCGATAGGTTTTTCTGCCGTTGCTGCAGTTGCTTCGACAGCAATTTTCACGTTGCCTGCTACAATACCGACAGTAATATGTACTGCCTTGTATGCTCTTGCAGCTGGCTGTTTGGGAGTGGCAGGGGTAAGTTTAATGACAGATTATGCATATACAACAGGTTATAAAGATGCTGAAGAGGATAAACACAATGAAGAGGAGGATGCTATTGAAGATGAAGAGTATAAGGATCTTTGTAACGATATAAAAAATACTCCTAATAAGAAGTCTTTAACGTTCGAGCAAATAGCGGTAAAGCTTGAAAACGTGAGTTTAGCTTTAAAAGAGCAAGAAAATAAAAGTAATAAGCTAACAACTGCTGTGGCTACAGTAACAAACTCCTTAAATAACCATATGGTAGCGAGTGCAAGAACTCAAAATAACACTAGCCAAAGGGTTAGCGATGTTGAAACAAGTATCGGCAGTTTAAGTCGTGGAAACAGTTTTTCAGATGAGGCACAACAACACACCTTTTTTGGAGGGAACTCTCCACCTTCTTCGCCAGCGCAAAATGATACACAGTATGCTCAAGCTCGACGAGGCCCTAGCGCACGTTTTAGTTAAACACATTGCTGTTATGTTCGTTATTAACTTTAGCACTCTTTAAACCCTCAGAAATAAAAAACAAAAAAATAAGGACTTAGTTATGACGGTACTTCAGTCAGTAGTTAACTTGTCGTCTCAGGATATGACGTTCATTAAACGGAAAAAAAATGATTTGGTGGAGGTTTCTTTCGTAGAGAAAAAAACTGATAAGAGTTTATACATTAGGCATTTAATCACAGAAGATATTAATAGAGAATATTCTTTAACACAGGATAACTATAACGTTAAAACCCCTGGTTTACAGGAGTTTTATGACGGTAAAAATAAAGTGTTTGATGCGGTATATAATACTGTCACTGATACACTCCATCTGTCATTTAAAACACAAAAACAAGTCAATTTTTTTATTGATATTGATGTGACAAACTGCTCGATTCATGCTGAAGGTAATGTGTGTATTGATAATCAAATGCAAATTAAAAAACATTTGGTTATTGAGGCCTATGGGTTATGTTCTTTTAGTGAAATTACTTGTTTGGGAGATGTTGGTCTTGATATTAAACAGGGCCTTTCAATTTATTCGCCTATTAAAACAGTAAATTATAAAGCGCATGTAGGTTTTTATCAGAATAAATCAAGTCTTATAGTTGAAGAGTTTTGCGATATATCTTGTCAAGCGTACCAGCAAACCAAAACTTCAAAAACACAATTAAATGCTCTACGGTTTGTCTCAGAGCAAAGTCTTATTTCTGGTGTGTTCAAGGTTGATGGCAAATGTTTTATAAGCTCAAATCATTTAATGCTTGGGCAAGACAATCATGTGTCTTCTATTGATCTCAAGGGAGAGCACTACGTTCATGCCATACAGTGCACTTTAAAAGGGGAAACGTCTGTTAGCCTAGGGTTTGACTTCATTAGCAGCGGCTGCCAGAAAAAAAAATCATTCTCTATTGATGGGGTTTTAATAATTAATGAAAGTGCATCGTTAACACTTGTTAATACTGACGCCATCATAAACAAAATTGAGAACAATGGTTGTTTTTTGATCGATGACGCTCAGTTATCTATAAAATATTTTAATCAGCGCGGCGATTTTACCAGTAACTTGTCTGGGGTATATGTGCTAAAAGAATACTTAGCAGATAAACAATCAATTTCAACTGTAACGCAAAGTACTTTTAGTGCTTTACATATGACATTAATTACTGGCTCGTTTAGCGTAAATAATTCAGAATGGTTGTGTAGCGATCTGTGTGTTTCCAATGCTTCTGTGCGGATTGATGGAAAAAGCGATACCTCTTTTGGTTCTGTTATGGGTACCGAGCATGCTTCAGTGTTATGCTTAAAAGACAGCGCTATGACTATTGTAAAAGGTGCGCTTTTCTATGGAGCCTTTTCTTCAATGAACAGCACTGTTAAGGCTGATAAAATAACAGTGTATCACCAACTAGTTTTGGCTAAGTCAAAAATAAGTGTGCTCAATGATTTTCAATGCCATGGCGTTTTTAAAGCAACGGATTCCGATATTCATGCTAGAGATACAGTTGTTAATGCGGATGTTTTTTTTGATGATTTAATCATTCAATGCCCTAGCATTCATCTTGAGAGTCAAAAAGCAACAGTAAAAAATTCAATATTTAATAGTATTGACTTCACTATAACAGGCTCCAATAATGCTAAAGATGTAATCTTTACTGATAGCCATTTATCAGCAAAAACATTTGTTTTCCTAAACTGTAACTACTTTAAAAATGCAACACTCATCGGGTTTGATGACGCTACTGTTAGGCATCGCATAGAGGGTACGTTAACGTTAGATGATTCAAAATTTATTACGCCTAGCCAACATCACTATCTGGGTAATAAGAGCATAAAAATCATAGGAAATACTTTTATTTCTGGGAGTCGGGCATATTCAGAAACGAATCTTTCGTTTGATGGCGCAGACGTTCATTATGATTCTTTATCACTTGATAACGGCGCAACCTTAACGGCAACAAACAGTCAAGTGCATATTACTGAGGACATCTTTGCTTTTGAGGGTGGCATAGAAATTGATAGCGCAAGTGTTGTAACAGCCAAGCATATGACCCTGGAGAGTCGATCATCCTTAAAATTAACGGGTAACAGTGTTTTAGCCATAAGGGAGACGACGGTTACCTTAGAAGGTTCAAACATTCAAAGTGATAAATCAAGGATGGTGAGTCAGTCTTTCATCATCCTTGGCTCGGTAGCGTTGAGTGAATCACTGCTAAGCGCAGAAGAACTTCATGTCTATGACTCATTTTCCGCAACCGATAAAACAATGGTAAGTGTTCAACAAAGCATAACGATGGCTAACAGCGCAAAAATTGCTCTTAAAGAAAGTATGTTAAGTGCGTCAGACATTGAGGTGTTTGGTGAGATTGCACTTGATGATTCTATTTTAAAAGCAGAGTCAGGCATTAACCTTTGGTCTCAGTCAGAAACACAGGTTAAAGGCAATACGGTTCTTCTGGCAGAGAATGTGTTAATTCGAGGCCAAATATCAAGTGATGATTTAAAAAGTAGAAAAAACGCGAATAAAAATAAAAAAAAGAAGAAAAATAATAATAATAAGAAGAAGAAGAAGTCTACAAAAGACAGCGCGTCATCCAATAGTTCGTTGACCATAAAAGCAAATTCGCGCATCCATTTTTCAGAAACAGCAAACATTGATTTAGAGGCAAGCTTATCAATGGAAGCAAAAAACATTAATCAACTTGGGGATATTTGGTTATCTGAAGGTTTGATGGCAAAAGGAGATCAGTTATATCAAGCAGGTAGTATTGAATCTTCCTCTATGTTTTTGGGGTTTGATGATAATGTTATCAATCATGGTTCTATTGCTGCGAAAAACATAACCATTCATAGCAGTTTAGTCAATGTGTTTGGGGCTGTTTATGCAAGGCAGTCTTTAAATTGCTCAGGTTTGTATAGTATAAACATGGGCGGCATATTCGCTAATAATTATGTTAATGACAGTATTTTATCCTTAAATGCGGGAATATATACCCCCAATTTAGCTGCTGATTATCAAGACATATTTTCTAAGTCAAATTTAATGTCAGCAGGGACAACTTGCTTAGCATCATTTTTTCCTGGCGCAGGGAATGGCATTCGTTTCTTATCGATGATCCCAGGAATTATTTCTACGGCAAGTAATTTATACAAACAAACCAGTGAATTAGATTTTGATAAGTTAAAATCTATGCGAGCACATGAATACATGCCGCTGTTTTGCCAAGTGAAAAGTGCTGCAATGTTTGGCTATGGCGCCTATTCAACAATGAGCGGTACGTTTGGCGAATGTTCTAATTATTATGAAAATGGAAAATCACTGTGGTCTAACCCTAAAAAATTTGGTCGTGGCTTATTTAAACAAATAAAAGAAGCAAAGTGGGAAGACATAGCCTTGCGCGCAGGAGGTTCATTAACGGGTAGTTATAATGACACAAGCCTTATTCATATTAATTCTGGCATAAGTTTATCAGCAAACTCTTCTAGTACGAATGTGCTCCATATGAATTCAGGTTATTCGTATTCACTCTTTACGCACAGTATTAACAGCCAGTTCCTTTCCAACCAAGGTACCGAAGAAGGTACATTTACAAACATCAGCGCAACTCATATTGAAAATTCAGGAACGCTTCAAGGCGACAAGCAGTTATTCCTTAAAAGCGAAAAGGTACAAAATAATGAAGAAGGGATAATAAAGGGTAAAAATGGTGCCACGTTAGACATTGATAAGCTTGAACAAGATGGCACATTGGAGCTTGGCAAAGGGCAAGCCAAAATTAATTCATTTAATGATGCGACTTCATCCACTACCACGTTGAAAGACATGTCTGTTTTAGGCGATACGTTTGACTCGGCAGGTAATAAAGATTTTACGCGTTGCTCATTTAAAGTGAGTAAGCATTTTATTACATCGGAAGATTCTAAATTTAAAACGGATAATGTATCGATTGAAGCCGATGAGAAAATACAATTAGGTGGCGCTTTAGATTATAAGCACAGTCTGCATTTAAAATCAGACACGGTTATTTTAGCTAAAGACTCAGTGGTCAATGGCGAAAGAACTGCGGAAGATGAATTGTTTGTACCAAGTGACGCCCCAGAAGCTGATAGTAGCAGTGACAATAAGTCAGATGATACGAGCAGCAGTGATAAAAAGTCTGACGATACGAGTGGCAGCGACAAAAAGTCTGACGATACGAGTGGCAGCGACAAAAAGTCTGACGATACGAGTGGCAGCGATAAAAAGCCTGACGATACGAGCGACAGTGATAAAAAGCCTGACGATACGAGCAACAGTGATAAAAAGCCTGACGATGCGAGCAACAGCGAGAAAAAGTCTGACGATAAGAGTGGCAGCGACAAAAAGCCTGACGATACCAGCGACAGTGATAAAAAGCCTTACGATACGAGTGGCAGTGATAAAAAGCCTGACGATACCGGCGACAGAAAAAAAAAATCAGATGATGAAAGTAAGGGTGATAAAAAAAGTGAACCTAAAAAAGACTTTAAGCCGCAGCATATTTTAACGATTGAGGCAAAACATACAAAATTAAGCGGTCACTTATCTGGCGGAGATTACACTCAAATAAAAGGTACAGAAATACAGCCAGAAAAAAAAGATAAGGTGGAAGGAGAAGAAGAAAAAGATGCTGACGTTGAAAAAAATGGTCATTTAGAAATTGATGATTCTGCTGACGTTGATTTATCTCATGGCTTCATATCACAAAAAGAAGCTACTTTTGATGGTAAAACATCGCTGGATGGATTCTCCTTAGACATTGATCATTCCACTATTAGTGACAGAACAGGCGAACTTAATTTAGATAACTCTTTCTTTAAAGGGAAGTCACTTGATGCCGATGGTGTCTTGCGTATGGAAAACTCAGGGATGAACATTGATAAAACACACTTTTCATATAAGGCAAAAGAGACATTAATCAACAGTACCATTACATCGAAAGACTGCGTTGATGACAGTCAGATGGCTTATGCGGGGCAGTCTGGCATTATTTCAGATCGTTATGAGCATAATGGCAAAGTAAGCAAAGCAGTATTGGAGAAAAAAGAAGGGGATGAGCCTGAAATTTTAGGGGATGGTGAAACAAAGTCTCATAAAATAGGTGAAAAACCTATTGGAGATGATGATAATTCGGTAGTACCGGAAGATAAAAAAGATAAAAAAGATAAAAAAGATAAAAAAGATAAAGAAGATAAAGAAGATAAAGAAGATAAGCCTCCAAAAGATGTCTTTTTTGTTAAAGCAAAAGAAGGGATATTAAATGGTAGTGCTGTCACAGATAATACTTATTTTTCTTTTGATAATATTGATGGCGCTGATGACTTGCTTGCAGGGCGCGGAAAATATGAAAACTATAAAGCCAGCGAAAGCTTTAGTTTAGAAACCAAACAAGCATTGGTTATGAGTGGCGATATTTTAAGAGACTGTGACTTATCGGCAACGGCTAAAAGCATTGATTTAAAATCAGAATATCACAAAGAACACGATTTAATACTTACCTCAACCGAGGGTGATGTTTTGCTTGAAAGCAACGTTGACTCAAAAAATCTTTTTGTGAAATCAGCAGGGAAAATAATTAACAACCATAAGCTGAATGCAACAAACATGGTTAATATGGATGCAAAAGGAAAGTGTACCAATGCAGGCGGAAGCATTAATGGTGAAACGGTTGCTATAAAAGCATCTAAAATAGAAAACATCACAAGGGCTTCAGAGGCCGCTAAGACCGTTGATACGCAGGGGCTAAAAATTGGCGATGGCGGTGTCATTAATGCGAAAGGTGAGCTTTTTGAAGAAGCGACAGAGGGGAACATTGAAAATCACGGCGGCTTGATGCGAGGTGGAAAATACGCGCAATTAACGGCTGAAGGGGATGTGTTAAATGTATGCAATGAACGTTCTTACCAAGGCGCACATGATACTCAAAAGGAATACAAAGGCGGTTTAATTCAAGGCGGTAAAGGCAGTGAAGAAAACGACCATATCGGACTATATATTAAGGCTAAAGGAAAAGTGATTTCGGATGCGTCAGATTTTTTAAGCGATGGTAATAATTACATTGAAGGCGTTAAAGGAGTGGACTTTAAAGAAAGACACCATACGTTCATTTCAAAAGATGAAACTCATAAAACATGGTACGGCAAAAAAACGCATGTGGTTGAAACCTCAACCAATATAAAAGGGGCTACGGTTCACTCCACGAGTGGGCATAATATGATCCGCTCTAGTGAGGGTGAAGTTAAGACTGTTGGTGCGCAATTCATGTCACCTGGTGGCACAGATATTTATGCAAAAGGTGATGTTAATTTATTCGGTGTTAAAACTGCAAACCATCATTATGAATCACGTAGTAGTTGGTGGGGCCTTAATAAAGGTGAAATGAACTCTATTTATGATAGCTCGGCACCAACGGTATTTTTAGATAACGGCGCAACACACATTATTTCTGGAGAGGGAAACGTTGATGCGCAAGGCGCCTTATTCATTGGTAAAGGCGACCTTCTTATTAAAGCAAAAAAACGTGTTAAGTTAGGCGTTGATATTTTAGATAATGAAATCACTGAAAAAACGCAGGGCCTTGGCGTTTCCATTCCTGGTATGGGAGCTTGGAGTGCCAGCCAAAATGGCGGTAATGTGTGGGACATGGCAACGTCGGAAGATGCGACATTAGCCAAATTAAACTCATTAGGTCACAGCAATAATCCAACGGAACTGTTGGCTAATGCATCTAATCTAGGCATTAATTTATGCAATACCAGTTCAAGCCTTATGCGCGGCATTGCGGGGGATAGCTTGGGCGCCGAGCTGATGGCACATTATGGCATTGGTGGTGCAGATGGTTTTGCGCCATCGGCAACCTTTTCGTATACCACAACTACGTCTCATAGCAAAAATCAAACACAAGGGCAGGGCGGCATTAATCGCGGTGGCAATGTTAAATTAGAAGCCGGAGAAGGGGTGGATTTAAATAATGGCGTTAAAGTGCATGGAAAAAATGTAGAAGTAGACGCCCCTGAATTAATCTGCCATGCAGCCAAGTTAAACTCGTCATCCTCACAACACACGGAATCAATAAGCGCGAGTGTGTCAGCGGCAGGCACGATCCAATCCGTTGGCGCAAGCGCATCAAAATCAAGTTCATCGTCAACGCATTATAAAAATGCAGGTATTTCTGCAGAAGAAAACGTAAAACTCAGTAATAAAGGCGAAGCCATGGATATGGTTGATCTTGATGGAGCAACGATAACGGCTGATACGCTTGATATGAAAACCAAAAAGCTTCGGATCATCGATAAGCAAGACGTTAGTCATAATAAAACAGAATCAGGAAGCCTTAGCAGTACAGGGCAGTTTTCAGCTTACAAAGGTGAAGGCCACAGTAAACTCGTCAATGAGCACAGTGGCTTTGCCATTAAACAAGGCATTAATACAGATGGTCACAGTGTTGAAGTGAATGAAACCTACATGGAAGGTGGTAAAATTGTTTCAGACGGAATAAATAATTTTAAAACCGATAAGTTAGAAACGGTAACGTTGGTTGACGAAGATAAATACAGTGGCATTGGGATAAGTGGTAATGTGCATGATTTTGATAGGCTAACCGGTGATAAGCCTCAAAATACTGCGGGTGAAAACGCCATTGCAACGGTTTCTTTTAGTGCCGACAAAGTGGATTACAAAGCGCAAGAGCAGGCAACGATTCATGGCGCTAAGGGCACAACCTTTGAAGCAAAAGAAATTGTTGGCACCGTAAACGTTGCCAGCAGTGATGGGCGAGTGGTTGAGCGGGATATTAATCAATCGCTTAACATTGATGTGCCGATAACCAATCGCGACTATTTTAGTCAAGGGCTTGATAACCTCAAAGCAGGCGTAGCAAAATTACAAGATATGTTTTCACCGCAAGAGCCAATTAAAGAAGTGGTTTTTGAGCGAAGCATGAAACCGGAATTTGAACTACCCGATGCAAACGAAATAAGTGATGAAGCTGATGCCAATGCCGAAGCGTTTAAGTTTGATGACATAGATACCATCGACGAAAAGGCCTTGGATGAACAGTGTCCTATCAGTGAAGCGCGCGCCGAAGTTAATGACGACATTGACGCGTTGTTTGATGAAAAAGAAAAAGAGTTTGATCCTTATCAAGGGTTAAGTTTTTTTAATACACCTCCCGTACAAGAAGAGGTTGAAGTAGAAACCAACCTTCCATCCTGGCTTAAACGCCCCACTGATGAAGAAGACGTTGAGCCAGGCAGTAATGAACTGTCAGGTTATGAAAGAGCGGCTAATCGAGCATGGGGACTAGTTAATGTTGTGGGCGGACTTGCTGAAATGTCTCTTGCTGCGGGTGTTGAAGCAGGCTCAAGCGGTTCGTTAACAGCATTAGCCGTTGGGATTGGGGCTTATGGCTTAGATACGACTACGGCTGGCGTTAAACAATTTTGGAGCGGCGAACCTGTCTCAACCGCGACCCATGATGCTGCTAAAGCAATAACAGGTTCAGAAAGTTTTGCTGATGGTTTGGATTTAGGCCTAGGCATGGCATCACTTGGTCTAGGAGCTACCAGTGCCTGGAATAATGCAGCCAAAACTGAGTGGAATTTCTTTTCAAAAGAAAGTAAGACAGCAGATCAATCCTTATTTTATAATCAGTTTCCAGAGCACGAGTTAGGCTCTGCTGATGTTATTTCTAATAATATGCTCAGTAAAGTGAATAAAAAGTGGAATTATGTTGTTACTAAAAATGGGGAATTAATTGTTGGGAAAAAAGAAGATATTTTAGGAGGAGGGCATATTGACTTAGCTCATGGGAGACCTGTTGTGGCAGCAGGTGAAGTGAGGATTGTGCACGGTGAAATTAAATATATTGATAATTCTTCTGGGCACTATCTTCCTAGAGGTGCTGAAGCACAAAAATCCGCTGAAAAAGCTTTTAAAGATCTTGGTTTTGAAATAAAAGGAAAATATGTCGAGAAAGCTTGGGAGTTAGAGCCTAAATTACCTAGAGGTGGTGCCTGGAGGCCTATACGATGAATAATGAAGAAATGGAAAAGCTTTTGGTTTTGACATCTGAAGCTAAACAAGCTTGGTTGGAAGAAGGCGTGGTAGAGGGCGTAGCCTTAGAACCATTTCTATTAAAAATTTTAAACCATATAAAATTAAATGATAGTTTAAAAGATATTTATATTAACTATTTTATAATGTTGATAGGAAATAGAATTTTAGGCCCTTTTGAAATAATTGTTTTTTGTATGCGCGAATTAAAGTGGCCTGAAGTTGCTGAGCAAGCCATTTATAAAAAAAATAACAGTGATGATCCAAGAGTTATTTCTGTTATGAATGATATTTTAGCTGTATATGAAGATGAATGGGAGGATGCCGATTTATATTCATACTACTCATAAAATGTGAGTAATTCTTTAATTCAAGGCGACATGCTCGGCAGGATCCAGTCACAGTGGTGATTATTTCCATAATGTTCGACGCGACTGTTGTTGTTGAAGTTGTTTCTATGTATAGATTCACTGGCTATGCATAATGAAACCACCTGTACCACCGGGTGAATCTACCGGTATGAATAAAGAGCTGCCGGGACAAAAGTAGCAAAGTGATTAACATTCTCACGGGGAAGGCGATGCGAATCAAACACCCTCCTGAAAGCCATATTCGGGTAAGCGCTAGATAGTTGGTATGGTGAACATAAGTGAATCTGTTTAACAATCGTCAAATTAAAGCAAGCAAAAATGGCTGATATGCTTATGCCAAAATGGTACCGAAAGTTGGTAAGGAATTGTTATATATCCTTACGTGTTCAAATAGCTTTCCGGTTGAGAGCAGGCACCTAACCCAACACATACTTCAACAACGAAAAAGGCGGAAACCTTGTATCGTTCCTAACTTTAGGCAAATAAAGCGCAAGCTTTATCGATAGCGGTGCAAGATTGAGATGCGGGAAAAAGCGAAAGTCATGCTGTAATGGTGTGAATACGGGTTTAAATGTTACCTGGCACGAAAGTGAGCAGACGTCCTGCTGTGTCCCACGTCAATTAACTTTACCGGTTGACGACAATTAAGACAGCCGATCTGTG
>CAWVYD010000036.1:0-12780 GCA_963934185.1 uncultured Legionellaceae bacterium
AGAATACGAAGATAACGAACCTATCGCTATTTTTCAATACGGTATGTTGCTTTATGTTTGTTCTCGAGTAAGAAGTACGGAACAATTAGCGGTTGATAAAATTAGAGTCACAAAAGGGATGTTAAAAAAAATCTCTGCTTTCACTTTGGAAAATAAGTTTGCGGATAAGGGGGCTGAAATAGAGTATGTGAAAGGGGAAATTACTGCGTTAATCAATGCGAATAAAGTAGTTTGCAGTGAGCATGCTAAAAAAAGAAGCCTTCCAGCAGCGGTACCAGGTTATCATTGGGCAACAGCCATTACTTCGGTGTTAGGCGTGAGTGTTAGCACCAGTCGAGGTTCGAGTGAAGGAACACTTAGGATACTTTTAGATAAAATAATGACAAGGATTGCTAAGCTCTCACGAGGCAGCCATATTCAAAGAGCGAGATCGACTTCTGTTTCTCAATCAATACGTCGCTCTTCTTCTTCTGATAAACCCCACCGCACTAAAGAGAGTTATAGCGAGAATGGGGCGCTGACGGTTAGGAACTGGGTGGAGCGTTATCAGGCCTCAGAAACAGAGGATGAAAAAGCAGATATTTTTGTTGGTGCAACGAACTTGCTTCATAACGATGATCTGTTCCGCTATGCACCTTATCCTTTAAAAAACAATGATGACATGGTGTTCGATGCCGCTATTATCAACCCCAAGACTTTGAAATATGTTTCGAATACGCTTAAAGGGAATAAAATATTTATGCTAGATCTTGTTAAACAAGTTCCAAAGGCATACGATTTTGCATCGGCTAGATTAAAGAAGAACTCAGAGTTTCAACAGGCATCGATGTCGCCTTTTTTCACCATGATGCTTCGTTATCAACATGCCTTTGGCGCTTGTTTAATAGGCCTTGCTGTTGCGGCAGTTGCACTGGCTATTGCGCTTAGTTGCAGTTTGGTTATGCCGGCAGTGATAGGCATTGCTGCTTCGTCAGCGCTGGTTACTTCAACGCTTTCCTTTTTTGCATTAAGGCCAGCGCAAAGCGACGTTATATTTGATGAGATTGAGCCTGATGACTTTAGCATGAACTTGTAAGATTATTCCGTTAGTCTTTGGCCCATCTTTATTTCACTGCTTTGGCCAAAATTTGCACGCCAATGGTGCGTAAAGTTTTTACTGGTTAATAAAATAACGGTAGATCCTACTTTGAAGTGACCAAGTTCTTGGCCTTTTTTAAATTGGACGTCCTTAACGTTTTCACTTGGGTATTGCCAACGCACAACGGTGCTGCTTCGAGTTAATGTGCCTTGCCAGACCGTTGACATGCTGCCTACCACCATTGCACCTACCATGATTACGGCTAAGGGGCCTTTGCTTGTTTCAAATAACATAACAAGGCGTTCATTGCGGGCAAATAAATTAGGAACGGCATTAACGGTGCTAGGCTTTACGGCAAATAAATTACCCGGTATGTAAGTCATTTCTTGTAGCGTGCCATCAATGGGCATGTGTATGCGATGATAATCTTTTGGCGAAAGATAAAGCGTTATAAAGTGGCCTTCCAAAAATAATTTTTGTTGCTCATCAATGCCGCCAAGGAGTTCTAATATTGAGTAATCTCGTCCTTTTGCTTGAATAATTCGACCGGATTTAATGGTGCCTAGCTGGGATACACATCCATCAACGGGGCTTGCCATAGCATGGGCGGTCTTATCAATGGGTCTTGCGTTAGCGTTTAACTCACGAATAAAAAAGTCATTAAAATTCTTGAAATGACTAATGTTCGAGTGTTTAGCCTCAGACATATTAACGTTGTAATGCTTAACAAACCATTTGATGACGGCTTGCTGGCCTCTGGTTTGACTGGCTAATCTTCCTAGTAAGGATGAAATAAATTGTTTAGGAATTAGGTATTGAGGCAGAGTTTTTAAAAAATCAATCATGATTGTTAATGCACTGTTTAAAGAAAATAAAGCATTCCTTAGTTTAACAGAAATCGAAAAAAAAAATATATTGCATCTAATTTTTTTTTATCATAGTCTGGTATCTCACTTGGTAATTCAACTGATGCACAAGTACTTTTCGTGTTAGTAAATACAGTTCACTAGGTGTAACATTTTATTTTTCACAGCGTTTTACATGGATGTAACGTATTATGAAAAAACAGGGAATGTATTCTTTTTTGCCGCGCACAATTCAAGATCGCACGTCTTACTTTAATCCTATCGCTTTATTTTTTAATTATGAGTCATGCTATTTAGAAGCGCATTTTCACTTAAGAGACAATATTTTAATGCACCGACGATCATCACATTTTAGTGATGATGCATTGTTAAGCGATTCATCTTGGTTTAGTGCAGATCTTGATATTGCATTTGAAGATGTTAATGCTAATAGCTACTTTCTTACCTCTCAGAAAAAACCACGTCAACATTTATCAATGAATGATTTTCGTGTGATTCAATTTGATTATGCGACCTCCCAATGGGACAGTTTAAGGCAACTTGAAATCGATGTAGGTGATTTTCTTTTAAATCGAAATCAATTGATTGCTGAAAGTCGAATTGAACATCTCAATGATCCAATGAATTATTTTTTTATGGATATTAAACGTATTATTCGTTTAATGGTACGAGAACGAAACACGGATGTTGTTTTAGATACGATGGACTCTTTACTGCATTATATTAATTACGTAGAAACGGAGCTCTCGTTTGATTCTCAAGACAGGGTATTTATAGGTCAGATAAGAGAGAGTGTACACAAAGACATTACGCCGCAAATAAAAGAAAAAATAAGCAGTGATAATTTAAAATCAAAATTTGAAACATTAATGGATGAGCTTGATAGCGTGATTGATTCAAGTAATCGAGAGGTTCACTTTTCTTTTCAAGATCATGAGGTAAACCCTCATGCGGTCCTCCTCTCTAGCGGAATAGAAGAGAGCGATAAAGGCAAGTACCCACTGCGAGCGTTAATGGATTGTGCTAAACAAAATAATAATGATGTTTCATCAAAATCGATTGAAGGTCGAGCACTTGCATTAGTAAATAGTGAGCTGGTTGAAAGTGCTTCTGTTTTTAATGTAGCGCTTTTAGAGTCATGTAAAGACATTCACTTAATGCCCGGATTAAGTGCTTTAGAAAAAAAATCCTACATTGACCTTGTTGCACAAATTAATAAATTAATTGAATTTAAATCTCTTTTTAAAAAGGTTCTGACTTTTTTTGACGAGGTTGGTCAGTACAATGTTGTTGTGGAATTTCAAAATGAGCTCAGGCAGTTTTTAACGTCTTTAAAGCAAGAGATTGAAACAACAAAGGTTCAAATTGATCTGGTTGTAACGTCAAACCAACACATTAAAAATAAATTACTAAGTAACAAGTTGGACTCGTCTGCTCTAAGTCAAGCGTTGAATTATCTTGGCTCAGCCTCTGGCATGTATGCGGATGAAGAAATTAATGTTAAAAATTTTATGCGTAATCAAGATGTTAAACATTTAACAGGATTTAAAACGCCAGATAAAGTCTTTGATTCAACCATTGATGCAACAGAGCGACTGTTATTGTCACTTAAAACTTGGCAGGCTACTTATAGAAGTGAAGCAATCACCATAGAACTAACTCATTCATATAAGAGCTTAATACAAGACATAAAAAAAATTAGCGGTATGGATGCTTCTCCTCCTAAAGCAGAGCTTCCTTTTGTAGAGATACGTGATTTTGACAATTTTTATAGTGAAGAGGAGTGTGCTTATGTTTATGAATCAGACCTTAAAACAGATATTATTTTTTGTGACGCAGCGTTCTATCAAGTCTCTGTTTACCCCAAGTTTGAACAGCTGCCTGTTTATTATTCAGGAGATACGTTTTCCATAGATCAGTGCCAGTCTAAAGTAACGAATGGAGAGCAAGGCCTTTTTTGTCAAGGCGAGTACTCAACCTTATTTTATCAGTCAAATGACCTGGCAATGGCGCCAAAATTTTTTGAGCAATTAGGCGGTCAAGTTGCTTTAGGTATGGTCTTATTTAAGTTGGGTAAAAATACGTATGAATGGCTTTTTAAAGAGGCAGACCTTTCCTTTAATCGTAAGATTGAAGTCGAATCATTTATTTTAGAAAAGGATCCAACCTTATTAAATCTTAGGAACTTTCCATTAGCTCTCAGCGGTGGGACTGAGCCAGTGTTGCCGATGCAACTGTTTCAATATGACACGAATAGAAACGTTCCTTTAACCTTTTTCCAGTCGGCCCCAATACTTATGGATGATAACGTAATAACAAATGAGTTTGATGAGTCTGAAAATGCTAGAACATTGCATTTGTAACGGGATAAAAAGGATTTTTCTCAAAGACAGTATTAGGGGTTGTTGTATTTTTTTTGAATTGATAATGATGGCTTCAAAACGATCTTTTTCGTTTGATAAATCTCTGAGAAAATGTTTTTAACATGATATCAGAGTATTATTAAGAGAAAATTAAAAAGACAATAAATTCAAAGCTTATTTTGGAAAAGCATTTGATTTTATTAGAATTATTGACTTTACTTAACAAATGGAAGTATTGGCTTATGTAAGGAACCTCATGTTAAGAAAAGTAATCTGGTTATTGTTTATAGTCTTTAGTTTGTCAGTTTATGCACAGACTGTTAAGCCGTTATTTAATAATGAGCTAGCTGAGCGGGTATTAAAACAGTCTGAGAAAATGCTTAAGCAAAAAAATATTAACATTACTAATTTGACAGGTATCCGCGAAAAGTTGGCAGAAGCAATAGAGGGTTCTCAGGGATGCATCAAGAGGCAAAAGTCTAATTATAAAAAACTGGAAAGTACGCTTCAAATTGTGACGATTCCATCCCTGGATGTGGAGGGTGCAACAGATACGGCGGATTTAAGTTATTTGAAAAATAAGCAACAAGTGGTTCGAAAACGTTTAGGTACCTGCAGTCTTTACCAGTTAAAGAGCAAAGATGTATTAGATCAACTTGATAAAGCAATCATTACCCAAACCAAACATCAAACCTGGAAAAAGTCAGATAATCTTTTATTTGCGGTTATGTCTCCTTTGAAGGCATTTAATAATCTGTCCCTGTCTTTGCAATCAGAGTCTTTATTTTTAACGTCGCTAGCAAAATACATAGGCTGTTTTGTTACAGGTATTGTGCTTCTTATTTTTTTCTTTAAGAATAGACCTGTTAGGCTTTTTATTAAACAGCTCCAATTGAAATCAATGTTTCTCCTCGGCGCATCAATCAGCATATTCGCATTGGCTATCATGGATTGTTTTTTGACCTATCAAGTGGGCGTTTATTTCGAAACAAGCAGTAGCCAGATTTTTTTCAAATGGCTGTATCTAGGTTTTCTTTACTTATTAACGCTGATTTATGGTGCTTGGTTTCTTCAGGCTCATCCGGATTTAAGATTGAGTAAAATTAGGCTGCCTCTTTTAATCTTGCTGATTATATCGTTTTCGGCAACGTTTAGCCTTGCTTTATATGGTTATCCTTATTTGGCTTACTACATTTCAATGGGTATTTTACAAACGCTTGAAGGAACAATGATTGCGCTTATTTTCATGATACTTAGCAGTAAGTTATCTAAAAATTTAAATCATCTTTTAGCTCAAAGTTCTGCTGCTAATACTTATAATAATGATGAGGCAGCATCAACGCCACCTAAGATGGAAATTGAGTTTAAGGTTTTAGCACTTTCACTTAAGGCCAGTATCATACTGTATTGGTTAACGGTATGCATTCATATTTGGAAGCTATCCTTAAGTGCCGATAGAGTTTTGCTAAAGTGGGTGCATGATGGTTTTAGCTTCTTGAATATCCATGTTGTGCCGGTTGATTTTGTTAAAGCAGGGCTTATTTTTTCAATTATTACTATTTTACTTAGAATCATTGCTAAAACTATGTTTAAGGGCATTAATCCGATTCTTCTTAATTTTAGTTATTTAATCGCCGGATTATCTGCTTTATATGTTGCTGGCGTAAATCTAACGGGGATTGCAGTGGTTGCAGGGGCTTTGTCAGTAGGTATTGGTATGGGCCTTAGAGGCATTGTTAATAACTTTATTTCAGGTTTGATTCTATTGATTGAAAAACCCATTAAACGAGGCGATAGGATAATCGTTAATGAGGTTGAAGGTTACGTAAAGAATATTGGGCTGCGTTCAACCGAAATACAAACGCCAACAAATACGGATGTTATTGTGCCAAATGAGCAGCTGATTACTTCAATGGTTACTAATTATATGCTTACTGAAGCGAGCTCGATTAGCAGCATTGAGGTGGGCATTGCTTATGGTGCGAATGTGGAGTTGGCACAAGAAATATTGTTACGAATTGCCAAAGCACATCCACACATAATATCAAACAAAAAAACAGCTCCGTGGGTTTGTTTAAAAAGTTTTGCCGACTCTGCAATCGTGCTTCAGCTGATTTATACCATCAAGCATGCAACATTCTTGTTTCGTACGAAAAGTGACTTAAACAATTCGATTTATCAAGCGTTTAAGAAGGAAGGAATTGAATTTCCTTTCCCTCAAAGCGATGTGTATATCAAAGAATTTCCAAGTCTCAAAAATGACACACCAAAGCCGGAAAAGGACTAGTGCAACAACTCATTGATTCTGTTTGCTTAGGCATGCCTCTAATGTTTTTTTGACGCGGCATCTTTTTGAAGGCTTAGCAGGGCTAAGGCAAGAATGGATAACAAAGTCAGGAAGCATGCCCGAAGGGAGAGTTATGCGCTTATGACCGCGCGCAGTATAAGTATCAGCCTCGTAAGTGGACAGAATCAGTGAGTTGTACTGGTACCGCATTACATAGGCAAACGCCATACTATTATTTCGAAGGAGTTTGGCTATGTGCGTTTAATTAAGCGCTTTCTTTACCGATACCTAGCTTTGCTTTCATGCGCGCTACGGCTTCGGGGTCAATACGTTTGGCTATTTTTCGTTTAATGGTAACTTGTGTTTTCACGCCTTGAGGCATGCCTGTCGTTGCCATTAAAGCAGAACCATCCATTGTCGATGATGATAAAGGATTGGTCATTAAGTAACTTGTAGGTGATTTTTCTGCTTCAAAAGAGGCTTCTCTAGGTGTTCGTGTTGACAAATCATGAGTTCGCTTGTTTTTTTCAAAAGAGCCCGTCATATGATTTTTAATTTTATCCGCGGCTTTTTTAGCCTCTTCTTCAGTCACTTCTTCAGTAATGACACCCTTTAAGTCAATGCGATTATTACGGCATTTTAAGCAAACTAAATATTCCATGCGTCGCGTAAACATAACAACGGCTTCGCGCAGCTTGCTGCGTGAAAAATCCGGCTCTTGGTTTTCGTCAAGATAAGAAAAAACATCATCCATTATACCTTTTTTTAAAGGACGAACGCGGAATTCAGTATTAAATGCTTCGGGGAATGTGTCTGACAGCCAAGTTAAGGCGTCTATTTTTGCTTTGTTCGATAATTCAATCTGTTTTCGATTTACTTCTTTAGTCGTGGGGTGAAGGCTATCACTCATCGTGGTTATTCCTAATCTATTGCAATGCGGTATTCATCCTTGATGACATTATGACGATTGACAATTCTTCTGCTTAGAAACGAATCACCAATAGCCCTAGGGCAAAGCATTATTAATCGTGTTAAAAAAAACACCTGATTTCCTGCGTTTTAAGTTGATAACTTAAGGAAAGGGATCATTTTATTTATGACGAATATAGGTCCAAAGAAGGAGCGTATGCTTAGATGTGTCAGGAGGATAAAAATTTGCATTAATTTATAGGCTTTATGCTTAGTAATCAACACATTTTACCCTTTAGTTACAAAATTATTTTAAAACCCTTCATCATTAGGTGTTTTTTAGATAAACTGGAACACTGTTTAAACCACAATAGTGCGTTGAGATGAAAAAATTTATTTTATGTTTTTTAGCGGTTGTCTTTCCTTTTTTGGTGTTTTTTATTATTGATTTGCCTGGTGCGGGCTTGGTTGCTTTAGGCTTGCAAAGCACCATTTTAGGTTGGCCTGTTGCCGTGGTATGGGCATTAAAACACGTAATACGGATAACCGATGGGGATAAATTAAAACATGCAGCAACGATGGCTGCAGCGGCGGCAATGGCTGCTGCAAAAGCGGCAGCTGCAGCCCAAGCAGAGATTAACGCAGCCGAAAAAGCTCAACGACAAAAATAAGTGATGCTTAACTAATGAGAACAATTATTGTTAATGGTGCCTTTGGTAAAATGGGCGTAACGACTTGCGAGGCTATTGCTCAATCGGAACGTTATCAACTGATTGCTGGTCTTGGGCGTAATGATTCGTTAAAAGCCTCGCTAGCAACTCATTCACCAGACATAGTGATTGATTTTACGAATGCGCACAGCGTCTATGACAATACAAAAGTGCTGTTAATGCATAAGGTGAAATCTGTTATAGGTGCGAGCGGATTAACCAATAAGCAGGTGGCGGAACTGACTGAGTTAGCCTTAGTTAATCAAACGGGTTGTATCATTGCACCTAATTTTTCCCTTGGCGCCATTTTAATGATGCAATTTTCATCGGTTGCGGCAGCCTATTTTAGCGAAGCTGAAATTGTCGAAACGCATCATCAACAAAAATTAGATGCGCCTTCTGGTACCGCGATAAAAACAGCTAAATTAATCCAAGAGGCTCGCAGCACACAAAAGAATGACTGTGTTTCAGAAGAATTAGTGCCTGGCGCTCGTGGCGCTGAGGTGTCTGATGTGAACATCCATTCTTTACGTTTGCCAGGTTACATTGCTAGCCAACGAGTCATGTTTGGTGGCTTGGGTGAGAATCTAACCATAGAACATAACAGCATTAGCCGGGACTGCTTTATGCCCGGCGTGCTGTTAGCGTCTGATAAGGTAATGACGTTAAATCATTTGGTGTATGGCTTAGAAAAACTTTTAAGCTCATAACGCTACTTATATCTTACATCCGCTGCTTTCATCACGTATGGCTTCTGGAGTTGCAGCAAGGGGGAGTGACGTGCAAATAGCTTTTGGCGGATAGCCTTTTGCCGTCGCATGTAGTTGGCATAATCCATTGTAAATGGATGGTGATTCGCCCCCGCCACAGTGCTCTTTATTGAGGCTGATGTCGAGCAGATGTTGCAGTAAGGTGTAGAGTTTTTCAGTATCGGGGTAACGAACAAACGTTGTTGCAAGAGAAGTCGTCGTCTCCAGTCGTTTTTGTACTATTGCGTTTAATTGGACCAGCAACTGTTCGTTTATTTCTCCCTCAGAGTGTTTCATAACCGTGCTAATTTCTTTTATTCCTTTTGGCTTTGCTGTCGTATTAAAAAGGCCTAAAATTCTCATTGCACTTTTCATATCGGCTTTATAAGACGTATTACTGTCCCAAAACTTTTTTAAATCTACAGATTTTGCTGAGGTTAACTCGTCAATTAAATTCCAGCTTTCAGTAATGTATGTATTTTTTGTTATGCTTTCTTGAGTGGATTGGTTTGAGAGTTGTAACTCAATATACCAAAGTTTTGCTTCTGCTTTTTTTTGATAAGAGCTATCGCTGATATTTAATATGTATTTAGTGATGGATTTTAACTCATTAAAACTTGCAAAGGCATCGTCTGCGGTTAAGGAGGACTCCCCGTTAGGGCTTAACCTTACATAGTACGCATTAAGATTGGTGATGATGTCTTTAGGTAAGTAGTTTTCAGGGGTTTTTATGCCTTCTGAGCCAGGGGAATTCAGTGCCGCACTGATGTGGTGGTGATGAGACAGATACAAAGAAGAAAAAATATTAACAAAATGAGAGCGTGCAAGATTTTCTTCATCCGAATAGCTAGGCCAATTATCGTACAGTCTGTGATATATTAACATGGCATCTGTGTGCATTAATTCTAATGCTTTGCGATCCTTACCACTGACACATGATCCATAAGGCAAATTCCCCTGTAATAGCGTAAGCAATTGTTCTAACGAACTTAAATACAGTTCTCGTTTATTTGTATCGTGTATGTTTGCATGAAGGAATCCACCGGATCTTAACAGTGTTCCGTATTCTTCAATCAGGTGAGTAATGTCACTATGGTTTTTATGAGTTGGGTTATCCTCTAAAAATGTGTGTGCTGTTGTAATAAATGCTAAGCATCCGGGCTCATCAAAACTGGTGTAGCCAAATTTGTTTGCATCGTTTAATGGGTGATTCGTCGGTTGCAAATGCATATCAATAATAATATTTATGGATGTTTTTTCTCCCTGGTTATTGTGCGCTTGCCAAGGTTCTTCACGGTGGTAATTTAATGTTTCAGCTACGCGAATCTTATCGGCATGCAGCTTTGCGTCTGGTTGAAATTTTTCAGGGATCCCGGGTGATATGAGTGATTGAAGCGCCATATGTAATTCAACATGGACGGTGCTGCCTTCCGAGAATTCTCTTTGGGCGAGTTTTTTGTTAACCAGCGAGGGAAGTGCTGTATCAATAATGTGTTCTATGTTCGTGCGGGCATGGTGATCTCGAACGCTTTGCGTGACGCTTTCCTTTTGAATGTCACGGGAAGAAACCATGCTTGAGGCGTATCGTTCATCTTCCATTAATACCATTAGCTCTGAATCAAGCAATGAAATGGAATGCTTTCTAAAATTTGCCATGCCGGGTATGGAGCGCAGACGACTACTAAAATTAACAAAAAGGTCTCTTAAGTCATCTCTCGATAGCACTTTTTGTAAAGTAGCTTTGAGGCGCGTTTCTTGTAATGTGAATAATAAGAAGTGTTGTTCCATTGGCGCGAGTTGCGTGTACCATTCAGGCAGAGGTGATGTTTGTTGATGTACTGCCCAATAGTCATCTAATAAGGTGTCTGATAAGGCTGGCAGATGATTTTCTTGTTGAAGCATATAAAACAGACTACCGTTAGTTTCAATGGCTTTTAACGTCATGAGCTCATCTCTGGGCTCTATTAATAAATGATACTCTTCTGCTTTGGATAACCAGTGAGTTGCGTAGTCTTGTGTTTCTTTAAGGGATAAAGCGAAACAGGACGTTAATAAGCATGCGTGTTCATGTAGAATGCTCTGCCGGTCTTTGAGTGATAAGGTAGGGTTATTGATTGCTTTTTCATAGGACACTTCAAGTTGGGTTAGATAGGAGCGAAGGGCGTTCTGACGCATGATAGACAGGCGGCATGGCTTGTCTTCTAATAAGCGATCTAATAGGAAGTTAGCGCCAGCACAAACGCCAGCAAATCGCTCTTTAAAAAGCTTGGTCTGGTTAGAAAGTGAGAGCTCCTCTCTTTGTATGTTCTGTTCGGTTAAAGGCACCCCACTTTTTTCAGCGATCTCGATTAATTGAGCATCAGTAAGGCTAATGGTTGAATCAACTCGAAGCACTATCCGTTTTGCCATGCTTATTCCTTTTTTTAATTATTTCCATGCCTTTGTTAGAAGGCTATTTTTCCGTATACGAGTATGTCGGCACTTTATGCTTAATGGCTATGTCATAACTGTGAGTGTTGCAAGTCCTCGCTTTGACTCACAAAACAGGCGTTTATATCGTATCAGCTAATCGTGTTGCTTGGTCAATGGCAAAGCGAGCATCAAGCTCGTGCGCCTCAAAGGCACCACCAATGACGTGTACGGTTTTATCTAAGGCGATTAGGTCATCAACAAGTGGTCTGTTTGATTCTTGCCCGGCACAAATAATGACGTTATCAACGTTAAGTAATTGTTTTTTGCCATTAACCTCAATATGCAAACCTAAGTCATCAATCTTTTTATAACTCACCCCACTAAGGGTTTGCACGCCTTTTTTCTTTAAAGTTTGTCGATGGATCCAACCGGTTGTTTTACCTAGGTGTTTTCCTAGGCGTTCATTTTTCCTTTGCAGCAAATAGATGTCTCGTTTTGATGGAAATGGGTGGGGTTTTTCAATGCCGCCACGATGGTTCATATCCACATCAATGCCCCAATTAAGGTAAAAATTATTGCCTTCGGAATGGCTTAAAAATTCAGCGATATCAAAGCCAATACCACCAGCGCCAATGATGGCAACTCGGTGCCCTACTTTTTTATTATGTTGTAATACATCTAAATACGATAATACTTTGGCATGCTCAATGCCTTCGATGTTTAATTTACGGGGTAATATGCCAGTGGCAATAATGCATTCATCGTATTCTTTAAGCATATCCACTGTTACGGTCGTATTTAATTGTAAATCAATATTAAGTTCAATTATTTGATATTGATAGTAGCGTAGGGTTTCATTAAATTCCTCTTTACCAGGAATTTTTTTTGCAAAATTAAATTGGCCGCCAATGCTGCTGTTTTTATCAAATAAAGTCACACAATGGCCACGTTGACTTGCGCTAATAGCAAAGGCAAGGCCAGCAGGACCTGCGCCAACAACGGCCAGTTTTTTTATGTGGCTTGTCGGCGTTAATGTAATCTCGGTTTCATTGCATGCCTGTGGATTAACCAAACAGCTGGCTTTTTTGTTTTGAAATACCAAATCTAAACAGGCTTGGTTGCAAGCAATGCACGTATTAATGGCATCCGCATTATTTTGAGAAGCTTTAATAACAAATTGACTGTCTGCTAGAAACGGTCTGGCTAAGGAAACCATGTCAGCGAAGCCATTAGCTAACAGTTTTTCAGCAATCTCAGGGGTATTAATTCGATTGGAGGTAATAACGGGAATGCTGATGGCAGGTTTTAGCTTTTTTGTAACGTCACTAAAGGCGGCACGTGGCACCATGGTTGCAATGGTAGGTATGCGTGCTTCGTGCCAGCCAATGCCGGTATTAATCATGCAA
>CAWVYD010000037.1:0-12573 GCA_963934185.1 uncultured Legionellaceae bacterium
CGCCAATGTTTAGATCGCACAATTCCAGGCCAAGAGACTTTTATACGTGAAACAAGTGCGTGGTGCGTGGTGCGATGAACGAAATAAAAGCAATTGTGTGGTTGATTGGCAATTCACAACCGATGATGCCCGAATAAAGCTAAAAAGACTTTATCCAATCATTACGCCCATTGGCCAGAATTAATGGAATGGCGTACTAGGGCGTGTTGACAATTCGTTTTGGAGTGAAGGAGTCGGCTGGTATTAGTGATATCTGTTTAAATAATCAATGGGGAAAGAAACGCCCTAAAATTCAACCAATAGCCACATGAAGTGCAATATGCTTTAACGTTAGAAGATCGTAACTATTTTCTAAGGATTCATTTAAGACTAACCACTGCATTTGTTCAAACGAGCCTGCAAACTCAACACCACTAAGACGACAAATTTTAACCAAGCCCATACACGATACTCGTTGCTCAGAACCAGGTTTTGATTCAACACAACTGAACTCCGTATTATCGCTATCTGCGGGCAGGAATACACTCCACTGTAAAGGCACTAATTTAGTGGTTAATTGAATGTTTTCACTGGCAAGAAACACATCCGTTGCATGCGCATTTTGAATGTATACCAAAGAATGCGCTTGATTTTTTACTTGAACCGTTTCTGTTTTCACGTCTTCAATAACACAGCCATTTGGTAAAGTAGCCTGCACATTAATAGACAAAAAAAGTATCAGTGTGACTATAATGCGATGCATAATTTTTACTTGCCACGCACTTGTTGTTAATTCACACATGCTATTTCTCTTTGTTTTTGATACATTAAAGCCCATTTTAAAGTAATTAAACGAAAAAGCCATGCGCAGACACTACTCACTTAGCGATAAAGTCATAATGAATGTTGATTTAGCCCTACGAACACTGTTCATTCAAAAAAACCGCATTACGACACGCCCTTCACCGGCTAGCAACATTGAACAGCCCATCCTTTCTAACGATGAAACTCGCCACGTTGCTGGTTTAATGCGTGTTAACCATACCGGAGAAGTGTGCGCTCAAGCGCTGTACCAAGGCCAAGCATTGACAGCCAAATTAGACAACGTAAAAGAAAAAATGATGGAAGCGGCGCAAGAAGAAACGGATCATTTAGGCTGGTGTGAGTCGCGATTAAATGACTTAAATGCAAAACCTAGCTTATTAAATTCACCTTGGTATTTTTTATCTTTTTCCATTGGCGCAATTGCAGGACTTGCTGGTGATAAATGGAGCCTTGGCTTTGTTGTTGAAACAGAAAAACAAGTGACTAAGCATCTTGAGTCACACATACAACAACTGCCAAAAACAGATAAAAAAAGCCTTAAAATACTTCAGCAAATGGTCATTGATGAAACAGCTCATGCGATGACCGCGTTGGATGCTGGCGGCAAAGAACTTCCTTTATTAATCAAAAAGTTCATGACTTTCATGTCTAAATTAATGACTAATTCTAGCTACTATATTTAACCGTTTAGCTTATTAAGGAACCGGTAAGATCGAATAAAAAACAGATCTCGAGATCCAGTGAATAAAACATCAAACAGACCTTTTAAAGGACCCGTAGACAGTTAAAAAAACCTTTAATTTTTTATTTTTTTATTTACTGGCGCCCAGCCAAATGACTGCTATATTTCAATTACCCCCCAAGAAAAAGGCCAGCACTTTTAAATGCAGGCAGGCCTTTTATTATGCAAAGGACTGTGACCATGGAACCTTTACAAGCATGCCCCTGTTGCCTATCAGACGTTGACATTGTCAGTGTTTCTCGTGCGACTCGAATCGAACAAAAATACTATTTTTTTATAAATTGTCACCATTGCGGAAAAGGCACAGCGAAGGCCTATCCATCAAAAAACATTCTAGCTGCCATGTGGAATTCAATGGTCTTAGAAAATAAAAATGTATACCTGGAATAAGCACCATTTCCAGGCATTCATGCCGAATCCTCCCAACCATTAATTAATAGCCGAATTAATAGCAAAGGATATCACCAAAGTAATAGCCATCCAGCCCCCGTCCCCCCAAATGACGAGGGCTTTTTTTATCTTTTTAAAACCAACACGCTTATCAAGTCAAAGCTAAATTAAGTCTTACATCTAACGATCAAAGGTAGGGAAATGATGAATGAATTTGATGAAGGTAATAATCGCCTCACCATTAAACCTTACGTTGATATGTTTTAAATGAATAAGCATAATCCGATTTATCATTTTTCTCATGCGACTCTTCTGATACTTTACGCCAATGCTCAAAATCTATGTTTGGAAAAAAAACGTCCGCATCAAACACATGCTCAATAATCGTTAAATATAATCTGTTTGCTTGCATTAGAAATTGCTTATAAATCGACGCACCACCTATTACCATTACTTCAGAGCAATTATCACATAATGATAAAGCCTGTTTTATACTGGCAACAAATTCAATGCCTCCAACTGATAAATTTTGCCGTGACGTAAGAACAATGTTTCGTCTTCCCGGCAACGCTTTACCAATAGAACAAAAGGTGTTGTACCCCATAATTATCGGCTTACCCATTGTGACTTTTTTAAAATGCCGCAGGTCATTAGGCAAATAACAAAGTAGGTCATTATTCTTCCCCAAACCGTTTTTAAGATCCATTGCTGCAATTAAGTTAATCTTCATTTAAGCCCCTTTTAATTTTCAAAAATTTTACAATAGCCGTTGTGAAAAAGAAAATAAACATGATATAATATTTATGATTTTTTTTTAATTTTAGGAAATGTTTATCATGTCAGACAAAGTTCAAGGCACAGTTAAGTGGTTCAACGAAAGCAAGGGTTTCGGTTTCATTGAGAGTGATGGCACAGATTACTTCGCTCATTTCAGTGCTATCGAAGGCAACGGCTTCAAAACATTGAACGAAGGTGCTTTAGTAAGATTCAAACCAGCTCAAGGCGCTAAAGGCCCACAAGCTGAAGAAATCGAAGCAATCTAATTGTTTCTACTTTTTAAAATCAAGAACGCACAACAGTGGGTTCTTGATTTTACTTATCAACTTCTTTATTCCCCGTTATAAACAATACTTTTCTTATTCTAGGCCGTGTTGATCATTCTTTTTGAAGTGAAGGAGTCGGCTGGCTTTAGTGATATCTGTTTAAAAAATAATTTAAAAGCAAAAGAATGGATGAGAGTATCGAACGCCTACGTTAAGTACCGCTGGCTTAAGCGCTTCAAAATGAATTACCAACACGCCCTAATAAAGAGGTAAAAAAGATTACAACACATCAGCCACAAATTCATCGATCATAAGATCTAGCTAGCTCCTGATAATAAGTAAAATAATCCCCGTCGAAGAAGAGACGCATTTTTTGTCAGTTGTGAAAAACGCGTTTCACCGGTGAATATTTTAGAGATCACACGGGTGGCTTTTTTCTGCCTTGCACGCAAAATCAATTGGGTTATTCTGGTGTGTTTATACAACAGCCGAGATAATTTTTCTGACACTCGTAAATCAATTAATAATTCATCTTCAAGCATTGTTTGATAAACCTTACCCGCCGACATCTGTGAATGTTTGGCTTTGATGATGGCCTCTGCTGCCAGTTTTCCGCTTATTATTGCCGCTGAAATGCCTTCGGCCGTCAGTGGATCAGCCAAACCGGCGGCATCTCCCACCAGCAACACTCGCCCTTTGCTCACGCCTTCCGTCATGTAATTGGTTGGAATAACAAAGCCTTTCTTTTTAATGGAAACAATGTCTTTTGTCGTAATGCCTAAAAAGGTCAAATAATCATTTAACAACTGAGGCAGTGAAACAGTATTTTTATGTGAATTTAAGGATTGAAAAATGCCAAGCCCAATGGATAAATGATCGCCCTTTGGAAACACCCAACCGTAACCACTTTTAACGACATCAAAATCAAAGCGTGTTTTATTTAATGTTGCGGCAAGCGATTTCGTTAACACCACTTCGGCGTCAATGGCAGGAGACTGCATTTTTTTTATTTTACGCCAGCCAGCAAGTTTAGACGTTGTCCCCGAAGCGCCATCCGCCCCCACCAGCCATTTGGCAGACAATGCGCGCTCTCCGATGAGAAGGTGAACCCGCTCATCCGTTTGAGTAATGTCTAACACTGTTGTGTTTGGGTAATAATCAACGCCTTCTTGTTTTGCTGCCTCAAATAACAACTTATCTAAGTTTTTACGTTGAACCATATAAATAATCGGTTTATCTTGCTTGGCGGTTACCACCATTTGTGAACGGTGCCACACCAAGTCAATGACTGACACTTTATGACTAATCGCCGCATCTATGTTTACTGGGCACGCATCATAGGCACGCTGAACCACACCGCCGCCGCACACTTTAACGCGCGGATGATCCAGCTTTTCAATCAATGCCACACTCAATCCTTTTCGTGCACACCCAATGGCACAACTGCTGCCTGCCGGGCCTGCGCCAACAATGACTACGTCGTATGATTTCACTTTAATCCCTTTTCACGCGTTAACTTTTAAAAGATGATCTCTGTTTCATGAATGGATTACAAGCGAGTTACTGTTAAACTGTTTTTTTCTACGAAATAAAGTGCAATAACGTAATGATCACCGCAAAGAAATGGCTACGCCTGAGAGATTGGATGGCACGCCTAAACATTATCGAGGAAGATCTAAAAGAACAATTTATCATTGGCTCTGGCAGCGGCGGCCAAAAGCTGCATAAAACGGCCAGCTGTGTTTTGCTTATTCATGCAAGTAGCAACCATCAAATAAAGTGCCAGCATTCACGCTCACGCGAAGCCAACCGCTACCTTGCCAGGCAACGTTTATGTGAAAAAATAGACGAAGAAATTAATCAAGCCAACAGCAAACGACAACAAGAAATATCGAAAATTCGCAAACAAAAACAAAAGCAACGCAAACGTAATAAAGACATTGCCAACAAACAACATAACGCTAAGAAAAAGCTATCTCGTCAATCACCAAGTACTGAGTAACGCTCTGATATATGGATGAAAGATAACAAAATTGAAACAAAATGAAATATAAAGAAACATTGTTGCGCAAACTGGCATATTCCCTGCTATAGTGAATATAAATAAAACTATTTTGGGGACAGATTATGCCAGTTATGTACCATTTCCGAATTGATAAAGACATTTCAGCTAAACCAGAAAAGGATGCGTACAAATTCCTTGTTGCTGATTTAGAAAAACATAATCTCAATCATTTTTTTGAGTTCTCAGCCAAAGCAAAAGACATGAATGATGGTAAAGGCATAGTATTTCGCTTTACGGCAAAAGTAAAAGCGGAAGGAGAGGTTGATGAAAAGACCTTTAACGACAAGGTGGTGGAACTGGAATCACTTCTTAATAAAAGTTATGGCATTGATTTAAGTGATGTTTATACAACCAGGGCAAAATTAAAAAACACCATCATGAAAAATTCGAAAACCATTCAGGATGCAATATTTACCAGACTAAGCGAGACGGTCAAACAAACTGTAAGGTTTGCTCCGATAAATACAAGCCAAATGTGTGACAAAATGGGAGAGATGTGGGCCGATGATTCTGAACACAATATTTTTAAAGAAGTAGACGCATTAAGTAACAGCAATGAACTAAACGAAACAAGAGAAAGACTAAGCATGGAGCAAGAGGAATTAGATGCAAAACTTACAGCAGCTAAAGCCGCTAATCAGCAACTGGCTGAAATAAATTCAAGCATTAATGAGACAATATTACAATTAGATAATTCCACGTTAGTTGGCGCTTCCCAAGCAATGGTTAATAATCAACGTTCTAAAGAAATTGATGCGAAGCAAATAATTGCTGAAAAAGTATACCCAGATCATAATCGAGATGACTTTGACTCTTTTAGACGCATAAGCATAGCAAGCGCCAAAATAAATGGAATACAGACATTTAAAAAAGTCATGAGGGAAAGTATTAATCATCAACATAAGACCAAAGGCACTTTTGGAACTACCAATGAAAAATCAAAAGCAAAACAAGCCTTTGATGAAGCTTTTTTTGATTCTCATCTTGAAAGCACTGCACAAGCACTTAAACAAACGAAAGTAGACGCATTAACCCAAGCAAGAGATGAGGTTAGTATACAATTTTCTAAAATAGAAAGAACTCATAGACAAATAGAAGGTGAAACCCCTGATAAGATAGCTGCTGATATTAAAGTTTCTAAAGATGAATTAGCAAAACTCACCACAGCATTAACAATACAAAAGGCCTTCGAAGCACGCTATAAAGAAGAAAACGCTGTCACTCATGCTTTTAACGATACGCCACCACCTCAAATAGAGACAAGTGCGCTAGTTTCTGACACTGAACATACGGATACTGAAGATGCCTCGAGCGATGAAGAACAGCCCTCTGTTACGTCAACTGAGCAAGAAAACCTACCCATGTACCATTTCCGAATAGAACAACAGATAGTGTTTTCACAAAAAAAAGCATTCGAAGAAGTTCAACGAGTACTCGAGGATGTAGCCAAAAAACGTACAAATCCAGCAAGCCTATTTGAAGTTAGGATTAAAACCTATAAGGAAACAGAAAGGCTAGGTAGCCCAACGTATTTTATGCTTAGGGCAACGAACAAAGAACCTCAATCTACCCTAGCATTTTCAAATGAAATAACCGCCATAATGAGAATATGTGCTGCACATGGTATCGACGTACAAGCCTTTACTGGAGAAGGAAGTAAACAGAAAACCCAAAGTGATAAAAAATTCTATGTAACACCAGCCGGTGCTAATATATTAAATGGTATTCTTAAAACCGTTAAACAGACTTTTCCTAGCAAACCGTTTGATCGCGTAAAAGCAGTTCTTCCTCAAAACGATGAAGCACAAAACGATTTTTTGAAAATAGACCGTTTAGTGCAAGGAAGAGGGCTAATTCATGAACAACAGTTGTTAAGTCAAGAAAAAGAACACCTTGAAGAAGAGCTTGCCCAAGTCAATGCGATGGAAAGCGTACAAAAAGAATTATTAGAACGTATCCAAGCCACCCAAGCGGGTATTAATGACGTTTCATCTGCCAAAATTGACGAGGGTACAAAGCAATGGGTTGACACGTTAAAAGCCGAAGCAACAACATTGTCTGAAGAATATCGTTCGCTCCCAAAAAGCCAGGCTATAAAGCATTCAGGAAAACCAATGTCCGATTACTCTGATTTATTTTCAATCCAAAAATACAATACTATTTTTAAGTCGCCTTTACATGCTGTTAAAACTATTTTAAAAGACGCTGAAAAAAACGTCAGTAAGATAACTGAAAGTGGATTCATGAGGTCATCCTCAAGCAAACCAAGCGAATTGGCAAGCGCGGCATTAACATCACATTTTGATGATGCAATCATTACAGCGCAACAAAAGCTGGCTACGGTAAAAACTACTCATGATGACACCTGTGTATTATTCGCAGAAATTAACGGCCTTAACCCCAGCGACCCACAAGCTGACAGCTTAAAAAACACCATTAATAGCAAAAAATCAGCGATGGAACTGCATGCTGAAAATCGCATATTAAACCAACAACTTGCTAAGCTACAACTTACTTCAGACCTTGCTTTAGGCATCCAATTGACGAAACAGAAAACGCCGCCACCAGTGCCAAGCTTTAGTCCAGAAGAAGAACTACAAAAAAAGGACGCAGCACAAGTAACAGCTGAGCTGGAAAAAAACGTCGTGAACAGTGCCATGCCTGGTGCAATGGAAAACCTATTGACGTCGAAAACGAAATCAAAAGTAGGAGCTGAGATACCTTTTGAAGCTATTAGAACGGCCTCACCAAACGGAAAACCAGCGGATTGGAAGCCGCCGCCGCCGCCTAGAAAATCGGCCATGCCTTTTGATTTAAAAAATTCATTAGAAACCGGGAAAAGAGATCTAAAATCCATAATAGAGAGTGCGATTGAACAAGCGCCGACCAAACAAAAAAGCATGGATGAGGTAATGCGCAATAGACAGGCAAAAATTGGCGCTACCCCGAATACAACGACTCCGCCAATCAATCCAGACAGTCCTGTTAATAACGCAAGTAAGGAGCAACCTCCTAAAAGAGAAATGAAACTTAACTTAATGGATCAATTGAAAGCAGGGCAAAGTATTTTAAAGTCGAAAAAACCAGCGGAGATGGTGAAACAAGGTGCCCCTCCAACTACAAGTTCTGCGCAGAACGATAAAAAACCAGTAGAAAATGAACTTTTGAAGGCTATCAAAAATAATCAACGCAGAGGAAGTGCAAGCAATGCGATTGATGTGCACCAAGAAACTAGAAGAGCTGCCAACGCAGCAAAACAAACAGAAAAAAGAAAGAATTCTATTTTAGGCGGTATTGAGGGGAAGACTACTCTTAAAAGAGTTACGCCAGAGATGCAAGCAGAAGATATAAAAGCTAAAGAAGAACAACGCAGAGATGCCTCTCTTCTAGGCTCAGCCTCAGCACTCATATTAGCTCGAAGAAATGCAGTTAACCCTAATGATAATGATAGTGACAATGACAATGAAAGTGTCAATCCAGATTGGATTGATGATGATGATACGATAACAGCATCATCAAACATCCAAAATTCAGCTTCTAGCTATAGTGAACAGGGCAGTCATTCATCCGCTTTATTTCAAGAAAACGGAGCCAGTAGCAGTACTTCGGCACCTGTCCAAGAGGATGAACTTGATAAAGATAAAGATAAAGGCCCAGGTAGAAACTCCCCAGGAAAGTAAACATAACCCACTTTAAAAGCCCAGCTTTCAAAAAACTGGGCTAGGGTCTGTTGGCTATTCATCGCGTAATGCTTGAAAGCATCTTTTTTGCCTTCTCTGTTTGAAATACACAAAAAAATACTTAAGGGAGCCAGCTAACTCTCCGCTTTTTTTGCAAATTTCAAACAGACAATTCTAAAAAACATACTCTCCATCATTACGCAATGAATAGCCAACAGACCCTAACAAGTTCATATCGAATAATTATCAATTAATCGTATGTCACCTATAAAAACAGCTGCGTAACGTCGTCCATCGATGCTTTTAATGTACTCAACGTTAATGCCAGCCTTTATCAATATTTTTTCTATATCAATTGATGATAATAAAGGCTGATGAAACAAAGCAGCAAACTCACGCGCTTTTGTTAATTGCTCAGCGCTAAAACGGCCATTGCGAGAACTTAAGGCTAAGCCATAGGCATCACGAACAATCGGGCTGCCAATGATTTTTGTCTTTAAAAAGAGTGCCTTCGCCATGCCTTTAACCAATTGATATTGCTGATAATCTTTTTCACCAAAATAAGTACGGTCCGAACCAACCAAATTAAGCAGCTTTAAGACAATAGTCAGTACACCATCAAAATGCCCAGGTCGACACGCCCCCTCCATCATTAATGCCCGTTTATTTTCCGTGACTCGATAGCAATAATCATCGGGATATAAATCCGCCTTGTTTGGCAGCAAACAATAATCAACCCCGGCCGATTCTAATGCGGCAAAATCAGCCTCAAGCGTTTTAGGGTACTGCTTAAAATCATCTGCGTTATTAAATTGCGTTGGGTTAACAAAAATGCTGGCAACGGTAATATCGTTATCGAGTACACTTCGCGCGTAAAGCGCCAAATGTCCGTCATGCAAATTGCCCATGGTTGGCACAAAACCAATGCTGCCCTTTAGTGACAAACGATGCGTTTGCCACTCGGATAATGAATTAAAGATTCTCATGAGGTTAATAACAGTGCGCGTCAAGATTAGGAAATTGCTTGCGAGTCACTTCAAGCGCGTATTGATCTAATGCATGAATAAATTGTTCTTCCGCGTTTAAATAACGCTTTAAAAATTTAGGAGAGAAATCATTTTGAAGGCCTAAAAAATCATGCCAGACCAATACCTGTCCATCCGTTTCTGGGCCAGCGCCAATGCCAATGGTGGGTACGCTTAATTGCTGGCTAACATGCTGCGCCACATGGCTCGGCACGCATTCAAGCACAACGCAAAAAGCGCCCGCTTTTTCTAAGGCCAGCGCATCGCTTAACAACTTGTCGGCTAATTCTTGGGAGCGCGCCTGCACTTTATTGCCGCCCAATTGGTGAATGGATTGAGGTGTTAGGCCTAAATGCCCCATCACCGGAATGCCGGAATCCACTAAATGCTTAATGGCAGTAAGGTTGCCCTCCGCCCCTTCAAGCTTTATGGAGTGCGCGCCCGCTTGAATTAATCTTCCGCCATTGCGCAGTGTGTCTTCAAGTGATAATCGGTACGATAAAAAAGGCATGTCGCCAACAATAAACTTACTTTGATTACCCCGAGCAACCGCCTCAGTGTGTAATACCATCATGTCCATGGTGGCAAGCGTAGTGTTTGGATGACCATGCACGACCATAGCAACACTGTCACCGACTAAAATGCAGTCAACCTTGGATTTTTCAACAATGGCTGCTGATGGCGCGTCATAACACGTCACCATAACAATTTTTTTACCGGCTTTTTTTTTCTTTTTAAATCCTAGAATATTCATTAAGTACTGCCTTACGCATGTCGCTGCCAACATTGGTCAACGCACGCGCAAAGATAAAATAATTAAAGGAATAAAACAAGTGCTTTAATAGGGCAGCCGTAATTTATCGATTGTTGTGCCTTCCTTTATTTTCGTTTTGATGCCAATAAACGGCGTTTTTCCATGGGGGTAATGGTTAAGTCACGGTAGATTTCAATGCGCTCGCCATCCTTAAGCACATGAGACAACGGCACTTTTTGACTAAAAATGCCCACTGTTAAAAGATCGATGGACAGTTCTGGATGAGCGTCAAACAAACGAGACGTCAAAAGTGCGTCTTTAATGTTGCAAGGTTTTGTGACCGCCAACGATTGATGAAACGTTTGACTGTCGCTGCCAAGATAAACAAGTTCAATTTTCATTGGTAACAAAGCTCTTTTCTGCTTGCTCACAAAAAGCATCAAGCATGCTGCTGGCAACTTTTTCAAACAATGGCCCTATGAACATCGCTAACACTTTATTCGCAATATCAAAATTTAATTCAAAATCAATTTTGCAACCATCGTCCATGTCCATAAACAACCAATGACCATCCAAATGACTAAACGGTCCGTCCACTAAACTGAGCTCTATGCGAGAATGAGGCGTTAAGGTGTTTTTAGTGGTAAACGATTTTTCCATGCCTTGCGCTGAAATGGTTAAGGTTGCCGTAACCGAGTCATCATCCCGCTCCTGCTCTTCGCTTTTAACACACCACGGTAAAAAAGTTTGGTATTGATTAATTCCATCGACTAACTGATACATCTTTTTGGCACTAAACGGTACAATTTGAGATTTTTTAATGGTTTTCACGTCGTTACGCCCTGCTTTCATTCGAAACAGGCTATTCTCCCCAAACTGTTAAAGTTTATCAAGTTTGCGTCACACTTTTTTGCGATTCAACTACTTGCGGTGTGGCAAGACGATTTAAATCATTGGCTAACAATTGCATACAAAAGATAAAAAGCGCTGCCAGCATAAAGCGGTAAATTAATACTTCCACGTCAAGCGCCATGGCTTTGCCTCTTACTTTTTCAATCAGTACATAAAGAATATGACCACCATCCAAACTGGGTAAGGGCAGCAAATTAATCAAGCCTACCGCAACGCTTAAGAGGGCAATAAATGATAGAAAACGCATTAGCCCTAAATCCAGTTCCGACTGCGCCGCCTCCACCAAAGTTAATGGCCCACTCAGCGCTGCAATGGAAATTTTTCGAGTAGCAATGTTTTTCATCATCGATAAATTTAATGCTAAATATTGCCACGTGCGACATGCACCCTGCTTAAACGCATCCATCCCCCCATAACGCACCATTTCTTTTGTTAGCACTTCCGGCAATTGAATGCCTAAACTGTCAAGCGGTGTTTGCCTCAAGCCATTAAAGTTCCAAGCCGTCATAGAAAGCATGGCGGTAAGGTTCGTCTCATTACCACGTTTTATCGTTAGCATCATCGGCGAATGATTACCGCTGTGACTCATAATTGAAAGCAAAGCCAGTGACCAGTTAGGGGTTTGCCAACCATCAATCGATTGAATAAGGTCCCCCGCTTGAAGCCCCCCTTTGGCAGCAATGCTTTGAACGTCTATGTCGCCAATAATTACTGACGTTTGTTTCATACCAACAAAGAAAATTGATGAAAAGATCAAAAAGGCAACCAAAAAGTTAACAGCCGAACCAGCCAATAAAATGACGATACGCCGCCAAGGCGCTTGGTATGTGAAAGAACGAGGTTTTTCTTCTTCTAGGAGCGGTGCTTCACGTTCATCAAGCAATTTCACATAGCCACCAATGGGGTATGGGGTTACCCCCAGTACCAAGCCTGATGCCAGCGTTTTACGATAAAACGGCTTACCCAACCCCAATACGATTTGTCGAACCCCTACCCCTAAACACTTTGCGGCGAAATAGTGACCCAATTCATGCAGGCCAATCACTAATAACATGATGAGCATGATAGAAATAATACTGCTTATAACTGCCGCCAAATGACTGCCCTATACGCTAAGAAACGTGACCGTTCCACAATAATAATTAGCTATTATTACTG
>CAWVYD010000038.1:0-12308 GCA_963934185.1 uncultured Legionellaceae bacterium
AAGCAGCAGAAAGGCCGCACTACGATCACTCGCCCCAAGCATTATTATGCTTATAAAAAGAAACCTAAGAGCTGTGTGTTATCGCCATGAAATTTTTAGTTTTTTACGTCACCAATTAAGTAATTGATAAACGACTGGATCCGCTGGGCACTCATCTACGCCGCACTCTAACAAAGAAGAGAAAGCGTTTAAGGCAAGCATTATCATGAATAACCACATGCTACTTTTCACTGTCATGGTTGTTTTTACTTTATGAAACCCGTTATCAAACACCAACGCAATGGCGCCGAGGATCATAACCAGCACAAAGATAAGTGCGCTCCAGGTATGCATATGCAAACCGAAAATAGGCAGTCCATAGCCAGGATCATTTGGCATAATGTGTAAAAACAAATGGCGCATGGCAGCGGCAAAACCAAACAAAGCCGATAAAAGCATCAAACCATAATGTCGCGCACGTATTTCAAGGCTTAAGTTAAAAACAATTGCTACGCCAACGCCAGCAAAACCAATACGCTGCAATAAGCAAAGTGGGCACGGCAAATCATGAAAGGCCAATTGCACATAAAAAGTAATCGAAAAAAGCACAGACAATAAAAACAAACCGGCAACGTTACCAGCCAGATGAAATCGTTTTAAACTCATGAGATGACCTACCAACTTAAGTTCAGCACATCATCAGCATGATGATGCAGCAAAAAAACACAAATCACGAGAAGCCCTATAAACACAGGCATTAATGCCGTCGTTTTACCACGCATGGCTAAAAAACCCAGAATAAAAAAAGAAGCGAATAAGAAAAAAGTCATGATTGTTTTTTTAGCACAGTGTTAAAGAAGACCGACAATAATACGCGGCAAATTATTGTTTGTCTATAAGACTTTATTGTATTATCCTTGCCCTTTTTTCTGAGATACGCATATGACTTCTGAACCCGAACGCTCCATTCGTAGCTACGTACTACGTCAAGGCCGCATGACCGATGCCCAAAAGCATTCGATGAATACGCGAATGAGCAAATACGGCATTGAACTTTCAGATAAAACCATTGATTTTGCAAAAGAATTTGGCAGGGAAGGCGAAGTCATTTTAGAAATTGGTTTTGGCATGGGTCAATCACTTGCGCAAATGGGCATTGATAACCCCGCAACCAATTACCTGGGCATTGAAGTACACCAACCTGGTGTTGGTCGTTTAATGAACCAATTAGAGTCCGATGAGATCACCAACGTTCGTGTGTTAAATAACGATGCAGTTAAAGTGCTAAATCATCACATTGATGATCACTCATTAACCGGAGTGCAAATATTTTTCCCTGACCCTTGGCCAAAGAAAAAACACAATAAACGACGCATTATTCAGCTAGAATTCATCAAATACATAATCAATAAGTTAACCGTTGATGGGTTTATTCATGTTGCTACAGATTGGGCGCCTTATGCTGAACACATCATTGACGTATTAAACCAAACACCTGGCTTAAAAAATGCTGAAGGCAGCGCACTGCATCGCCGCTTAATTAAAAAACGGCCAGACACGCGTTTTGAGAATCGTGGCTTAAAACTTGGTCACGAAATTTGTGACGTGGTTTACGTTAGAGCTTAAAAAACTTAACGTTACACCTGTATAACGAGCTATACCCAATGGATATGAAGATGTGTTTATTTACTTCGTCGTTAAATTTTTCGAACGCATTACCCATATAAAAAAAAACACTTTTCCATTCCATATGTAATTAATCTCAGAAGGCCTACCCCCTTATTTCCAAGGCGTTTGGCTGTAGAACCTGCTGGATAGTTTTTATTACTCATTAAACTACGCACAAAAGTTTGCTCAGACAGCGCGACGACTTTATTTACATCGCACCACAAAGCAGCCTGCAATGTCGTTGCTTTTGCTTTATCGTCACCGATGCAGGCCTGTAAATATCTGTAAATATAACGATATATCACAGCCAGATATTGCTTGAACCGCTTCTTTTTTATCTTCATCCATCATGGAAATTCTTAATAAAAATAATGGTTGCAGAGTCTCTCAAAAAAGATCGTCACTTTCAAACAGAAAAAAAAAATAAATAAAACGCTAAGATCATTATTCAAACCTAAGCATCAAGCATTGCTTAAATTAATTAACTTCTATATAATCCACCTAATTTTGCTCACTTTGATTAAATATGAACTTTGATAATGCTTACGATGTGATTGTGGTTGGTGGTGGACATGCAGGTACCGAAGCGGCTCTGGCTGCAGCGCGTATGGGCGTTACAACACTTTTATTAACACACAACATTGACACGTTGGGCCAAATGTCATGCAACCCAGCCATCGGCGGCATTGGCAAAGGCCATTTAGTCAAGGAAATCGACGCCTTAGATGGTGTCATGGGCCTTGCCGCAGATGATGCCGGTATTCAATTTCGTACGTTAAACGCTTCCAAAGGGCCCGCTGTTCGAGCCACCCGCGCGCAAGCAGACAGAGGCTTGTATCGCAGCTCCATTCGTCGTCGCTTAGAAAACCAACCTAATTTAACCTTATTCCAGCAAGCCGTTGATGATTTAATCGTCAAAAATAACCAAACCGTTGGTGTTAAAACGCAAATGGGGTTGGTCTTTCGCGCAAAAACGGTTGTTTTAACGGTGGGTACTTTTCTTGGCGGTAAAATTCATGTGGGTACCAATAACTTTTCTGGTGGCCGCGCTGGCGATCCTCCAGCCATAGCCCTTGCGCACCGTTTACGTGAACTACCGTTTAACGTTGGTCGTTTAAAAACCGGCACGCCGCCACGCATTGATGGCAGAACGCTTGATTACTCAGTAATGGATGAGCAACCCGGTGATATGCCAACGCCCGTTTTTTCCTTCATTGGAGATAGAAGCTGCCACCCACGGCAAATATCATGTCATATCACACATACAACCGAACTGACCCATCAGATCATTAGGAATAATTTACATAAATCCGCCATGTACGCCGGCGCCATTGATGGTGTTGGGCCACGCTATTGCCCTTCAATTGAAGATAAAATTGTGCGCTTTGCTGATAAAAGCTCTCACCAAATTTTTGTAGAACCTGAAGGCTTAGATGTCTGCGAAATTTACCCTAACGGCATTTCAACAAGCTTGCCTTTTGATGTGCAAACTCAGTTTGTCCGCTCCATTCGCGGCTTTGAAAATGCGCACATTACCCGCGCAGGTTACGCCATTGAATATGATTATTTTGATCCACAAGATTTGCGACCATCGCTTGAAACCAAGCACATGAAACATTTGTATTTTGCAGGCCAAATAAATGGCACCACCGGTTATGAAGAAGCCGCTGCTCAAGGCTTATTAGCCGGCCTAAATGCTGCGCTTAAAGCGCAAGACAAAGAAAGCTGGTGCCCACGGCGAGATGAAGCCTACCTTGGCGTTTTGGTTGATGATTTAATCACTTCTGGCACCATTGAGCCTTATCGCATGTTTACGTCCCGCGCAGAATACCGCTTATTACTGCGCGAAGACAATGCCGATTTACGTTTAACCGAACAAGGTTATAAATTAGGCGTTGTTAGCGAAGCTCGCTACCATAAATTCATTGAGAAAAAAGAAAGTCTTGAAAAACTAAGACAATCCCTTAAAGATTTTTGGGTGCCTTGGCAGTCAGAAAAAGCATCCAAAATTGAAGCACATTTAGAAAAACCACTGCAAAAAGACGTTAGCTTAGAAGGATTATTAAGACGCCCTGAATTAACCTATCAACAACTGGCTGAAACCTTTGATTTGGCCCGCTCAAGCACGACGGTAGAAGAGCAGCTTGAAATTCAGACCAAATATTCCGGCTACATTGAACGCCAGCAGCAGGAAATTGAAAAACTAAAACGCAGTGAAAAGACCAAAATTCCACACACTTTTAATTACGACATCATCACAGGCCTTTCAAATGAAGTGGCGCAAAAATTAAAAAAAGTACTGCCTGACTCCATTGGTCAAGCCTCACGCATTTCGGGCGTAACACCCGCTGCGGTATCGTTATTATTGGTTCATCTTAAAAAACAACGAGTAAACATAAATGCCTAATAAACAAGAGGTTGAACTATTTGATTCGGGACTAAAATCACTGTCTCTAGAGGTTGATAATACGCCTTATTTCGCCCTCCTGGATTTGCTAAACAAATGGAACCGAGCCAAAAATTTAACGGCTATTACTGACTATTCCGAAATGATAAGCAAGCACCTGCTCGACAGTTTAGCCGTTGTACCCTTTATAAAAGGTAATGCAATATTAGACGTTGGTACCGGCGCTGGTTTTCCTGGCTTACCGCTCGCTATATACTATCCCAATAAACAATTTTTCCTCTGCGATAGTAATGGCAAAAAAACCGCGTTCATTCTTGAGGCCATACGAGTATTGGGTTTAAAGAACGTAACCCTTGTCAATAAACGCATTGAACAGTATGCTCCCAAGCAAGGCTTTGACTGCATTGTTTCACGTGCCTTTAGTGCGTTGGATGATATGATAGAAAAAACAAAGCATTTACGCGCAGAAAACGGCATTTGGCTAGCAATGAAAGGCCAATTGCATGATAAAGAATTATCTGAAATTTCAAGCACATATGATTTGAACAGTCATCGTTTAACGGTGCCTTTTGTGGATGGCGAGCGACATGCCATTGAAATAAAACTTAAATAAGGACGTTGTTTCGGCACCATTCCTTATAATAATAAAAAACTAATATGACAAAAATAATTGCAGTTTCTAATCAAAAAGGCGGCGTTGGTAAAACGACCACCACCGTTAATTTAGCCGCCGCATTGGCGTTTAATAAAAAATCCGTGCTGTTGGTTGATCTCGACCCACAAGGCAACGCCACCATGGGCCTAGGCATTGATAAAACTAACTTAGTGCACTCCATTTCAGACGTGCTACTCGGCGACAGTTATGCCTTTGAAACCATTTTAAAAACGCCCTCCGGCGTTGATGTGTTACCCGGTAACGATCGCTTAACCATGACCCAAGTCAATTTGCTTGAAATGGAAGACAAAGAGTCTCGATTAAAAATCGTGCTTAAAGATCTTAGCTATGACTACATTTTAATCGACTGCCCACCCTCATTAAACATGCTTACCGTTAACGCGTTGGTTGCTGCAAATTCCGTGCTGATCCCTATGCAATGTGAATATTACGCGCTTGAAGGCTTGGCTGATCTGCTTAATACCGTCGATCAAATCAAAGACACCGCCAATCCTAATCTAATCATCGAAGGCGTACTGCGAACCATGTACGACGGACGAAGCCGTTTATCAACGGATGTATCCAAGCACTTAATGGATCACTTTGGTAAAACCGTTTATCGGACTGTTATTCCGAGAAATGTTCGTTTAGCCGAAGCGCCAAGCCACGGCATGTCTGTCATTGAATACGACAAAAACTCTTCTGGCTCCGCGGCATACATGGTATTAGCTGGCGAAGTGCTCGGTAGGCAAAAACGACTTGCATCCGCATAAATCGATACGAAAGGAAATTTATTATGGCGGTAAGAAAAGCAGGCTTAGGCCGAAATCTTAATGTGTTTTTAAGCAATACAAAAAAAATTCACGAAGGTAAATCAAAGGTTGCCTTAGATACCTTAAGTGTTGATTGTCTTCAAGCTGGCGCCTTTCAGCCACGACGTGACATGTCGCAAGAAGCGTTAAATGAGTTAGCTGAATCCATTAAACAGCAAGGGTTAATTCAGCCAATCGTTGTTCGAAAACTTAAAGATGAACCAGGTCGCTATGAAATCATTGCCGGTGAACGCCGCTGGCGTGCGTCCAAGCAGGCCAAGCTTATGGAAATACCGGTTGTTATTCATGATGTGGATGATAAAACTTGCCTGGCAATGGCCATCATTGAAAACATTCAGCGTGAAAACTTAAACCCTATTGATGAAGCGCGCGCTTTATCAAGGCTGATTAACGAGTTTGATTTAACGCATCAACAAGCAGCTGACATTGTATCTAAGTCACGCGCCAGCGTTAGTAACTTATTACGATTAATGAACTTACACAAAGACGTTCAAATCATGCTTGAGCGCGGTGACCTTGAAATGGGGCATGCGCGTGCGTTATTAGCACTCGATAAACCCAAGCAAATCATTGTTGCTCGCCAAGTGGTCGCCAAAGGTTATACGGTTCGGGAAACGGAAGCTGCCATTCGGCGCGCTTTAATGTCTGAAATAACCGATGACAATGATGAACTGCTTCAAACGCATCAACAACACGCTGATTTACGTCAAGACCAACTGGGCAAACATCTCGGCGTTAAAGTGAAAATCAAACCATCACGCAGCGGCAAGTTTAAAGTAGAGCTCAGCTATGATTCTCTTGAACGACTCGATGCCTTTGTTGATCGTTGCTTGCCTGAATGACCAACAAACAAATACTGTTTAGCCCGCCGCAACTCGTTAGCTTAATACGCATATTAGCTGTGATTTCGGCATTTTTTTCATTCCACTCGCAACCTTTAACAAGCATTGGTTTAATTTGCTTTGCTGAAAGCCTCGACATGATCGATGGCTATTTAGCAAGAAAATTCAATGTCGTATCTGCCTTTGGCACCATTGCCGATATGATAATCGATCGCTTAACACCCATTTTTTGTTTCACTGGGCTCATAAGCCTCGCCCCCGCATGGTCTGCATCACTAAGCTTACTGTTGGCGATGGATCTCCTCGGCCATATGGCAATGATTTACAGTGCCTTGCTGATTAATAACGTGAGCAATCACAAAGAATTGTTTATTGGCGTGAATCAATTATTAGATTTGTATTACGCAGAAAAAGGCATTAAACGCAGCTTCATGGTACTCACCATTATTTTCTACGATTTCGCCTTAATCGCTTGGCTGCTTTATTTCATTAAACCCAACTTAGTGCCTACGTCACTGCTTACAATGCTGACACTGCTGGGTTCAATTAAAATATACATCCACCTACAACATCTCTATTACAGCTTTAAACTCGCGTTGTTCACATCGTGAAAAACGCGACTCTTTTAAGATTAAATCACTCTCATTTGAGCGAGCTTTTTTAGAGGGCGGAACACTTGGAAAGCCCCTTCTTTTATACCCTAACTCCTTGGAAATATCAAAGCTAAAATGTCGCATATTCATTTCCGTTGGGTCTAGTGGTTGCTCTCGCCATTGAGATAATGGTTTATCCAATCAACTAACATAAACCAATAAGTGGTGACTTTTAACTCATTAAGTTTGAAAAAAAACAAGCTGGAGTCTATACTTTGAACACAAGCCTCAGAAAAAGGAAATCACAGTTGTAATGATGGCTTGTTTTAACCAAGGAGATTACGGATGTCCAATTGCATTTCAGATAACAGACTTACTCGTCAAATAGACCATTTAACTCAATATTTACCTGATCAAGCCGAGCTCAATGGCAAGCGGGAAGGCGCCAGCTATTATAAGCAAGTAAATGGGAAATCATTTGTCGAAGCATACAAAGTGGTGTTTCAAAGGGTAGGTAGCCTAAGCCAAAAATTTGATTTAACTCAAGAGCAACAAAGCCAAATTCACTTTATTCAAAAAGATCTTGTTAGTAAAGTAAAACAAGCCTTTGATGAAACGGATAGCCCACCGGCTAATTTCGAAAATTTTATTCAACACTTGGAACGTGCTGGTTAGATGCGGCGACAGGGGCAGCTTTTAAAAGTGCCCCTCTATTTCTACTTTTGAATTATTGTTACACTCTGCATTTATTTTATTAATAGAATGCGATTATGCCTGCCTTCCCCTCTCTCAAACTTACCAAAGAACATCAACAGCTATTAATCCAAGCATTTGAACGCTTCAAAGATGACATTGAACTCAGCTACCCAGCCGTGCCTGTTTTTTATGACTACCCAGCACCTCACAAAGCATTTATTAATAGCCATGACCCACTTTTTTCTGATTACTCAAAGCAAAAAGGGGAACTCTTATCACTGGGTGCGTTGCAAAGTAGTTATGAGGCAAATAAAAAGCACCGCAAGGAATTAAAGGCCATTGCAGACAGCGGCTCTTCTGGTATTGGCTATGTACTTAAGCACCCTTCTCTTAATCAAAAAGCAGAGGAAGCACTGCTAGATACGGCGCTCACCCTATGGCAAGAAACCCTTCCTAGCACGGTAAGTGACTACGCGCTAATGCTCAGACATCATGAACTTAGTCTTTTTGATGACTGGCTTTACGATGAAATCCAAAATATTGTTGAATGCATAAAGCCTAAGAAAGAAAGAGAAACGATTGAGTTATTAGCGCTTATGAATAATAAACATAATCAACGCTTATTATTCAGAGCCATTAATCAAGCGATAGAGCCCGAGAGTTTTGCTTCACTTATTTTTGAAAATGAATCATTTTCTGAGTCTTCCATCCATTTGGTCAAGCTTTACATTGACGATTTTGCTACGTGCGATTTTAATCGCTATTACTTAAATCATCGCAATGAAGATTTAGGTGATAAAGATAAAGGTGTGATGAGGCAAGTGCTTAATGCCCGCATTATTCAACAGAGTGAAATGCAAAATAACCTCACCACTCAACTTCAATTACAATCACCACTCATTGAACAAAACCATTCATTAATTCGCATTAATGGCCCAATGCTCAAAAAGCATTATTTAAAATCCTTCAAACTTCAAAAACATCAAATAACCAGTAGTACTCACATTGCGATTAATTTAAGAAAAGTATATTTGGCACAAGGCTTCTTTGATTTAATATTAGCAGCCATTCTATGCCAACGGATAACGCCACTGCCTGTTGAGCTCACAGACTACGTAACCTTAAAAATAAACGGTACGTTAGAAATACCACTCTGTCCTTCTGAACGTTCACCGTTATATTCATTGCTAAGCCAGGTCGACTGCATAAAAGATCTCTGTGGTAATGATAAAGTTTTTGAAGAATTTGGCGCTCAATTTCGCAGGCTAACACCCGAGCCTAATTACCAAAACCGTATCATGAAAACGCTGACTAATTACCTTAAAGGCCACGCATTATCTTATCTCAGTCCAGAACAAAAACAACAACTGAAAGAAATTGGTATCAAACCATCTCCGCCAATTATCCATAAAGAAAACAACCTGAAAAATACTTTTTGGAGCCAGAGCAAGCCCTCCTCCACCGTTCTATCTGCAAATAATAAACGACGCAGAACAGAGGTGGAAGAACAATCGGAACATTCAAAAAAACACTTCTGAGCGCTATCATTAAAAATTGTGCTAATCTTCGCCAGGTACTTGCGCCTTTAAATGAAGCGCAAAAAACGGAGTTATTTAGTGACAGACACTTCATGCTTACAGCTATGCGGTTCGATAGGAATGGTTTCAGCAAAGGCTCACAAGCATTAAAAAATGATGTTTCTTTGCAAATAGCTTCTTACGTACCTTTTACGGCCTATGCCCTTCTTCATCCTGAAGCGTCACAATCAATACTATTGGGGGTTAGCTATTACAGTCATTGTGTTTTCAGCAGCAATAACGTGTGGATTAAGCTTAATACCAAATACAGCTATGGCAGTTAGCGCTGGCGCGTTAACAGGTATAGCAAGTTTTTTTGCTTTAAAGCCTTCAAACGGGTCGTGGTAGAGTAGAGCGGCCAAATTACTCTGACCGACCCCTCTCAGAACCGGACGTACCGTTCTGTGAGAGGCTGGCGGGGAAGTTCCGCTGGTCTACTCGACCTTAGTCCATAAGTTAAGACATAGACTTTTTAATATGCGATTTAGCTCCCACAATGCATCTATAACATCCGCCTTTTCAATTTTTAAATAAAAAACTGGCACAATTAGTTTAATTTTGGTTATTATCGAATATCAGGTGATTTTCTAAATGGATTTAGAAGCACTATGCATACTTTTAACAAGATAGAGCCGCGTCTACAAGCAGATATTTTTTATCTATTTTCTAACCAAGAAAATGGTTATAAAATAAAGAAAAATACCCCCATAGTATGTAATGGTAAGCATTATATTCTACCAAACTCCGTTATAAAAATTGATAATGAATTATACCAAGTTGCCACAGGACCTAATAAACTCATAGGTAAAGGACAATTTGGTCGCGTTAAATATGCCCAACATATTCTCTCAAGCAAATCCTACGCACTTAAAGTTGAATCATTTAATCCCTTTGCAGATAAAAAAACACAAAAAAATATAGATATTACAATCAATAGAGAAAATTTTATAAACTTAGATGTTAATTTAAGCATTGCTAACACCAAACTCAGCCAATATGCTTATAAAAAGAAAAATTATTCTGTCCTGTATTACAAGGGTAATGATTTAACAAAATTATTAGAAAACCCCTAAAAAATATCAACTGACAGACAGTGTTCGTTTCGACATAGCCATTAAACTTTGTTTTGAAGTATATAAGCTACACCAAGGCTTACTATCAAATAAGAGTATTAGATATACTCATCAAGATATTAAACCCGCTAATATATCAATTACAAACCAGAGTGACGTATCACTGATTGATTTTGGTATTAGCAATATAAATCCAGATAAAATTCAAGAAGATATAAATGGCACTCCTGCTTATATGCCATCACTTTATGAACTATCAAAAAAAACTATAACTCAAGGGCAAAAAGACATGCTTGCCCTAAAACGATCTTTATATATGCCACATATTATTAAGTGTCCTTTGGGCTTAAATTTATGAAAATTATAATCATCATAATATGCATTTCATCTTACCTAAGAATTATGTAAATAATAAAGCATTGTCAGCTTATGTGGATACTAGTGGCCAAAATAGCAATTCGGCTAATTCAAAATTAAGCCCGTTGTCATTAGCTGCAATCATAGTCCTAGCCAAACTTGATATCTCTCCAGAAATTTACGCAAGTATAAGTAATAATCAAAATTTAGCAGCGCTAATATTAGGTAAGTACTTTACTGCCAAAGATGATAAAAGCTTAAAATTTAATCTTTTAAAGGTCTTAAAAGATCAGATATATAAAAATGCTATTGGAAATGAAAAAAACATGAGAGTAAATAAGATAAGTTCATCAGAAAAAATAGCCTTATTAATTAGCTATGGCGTACAAGAAAATATTGAAGAAGCTTGTGAAAATGAACAATTGATAGGCCTTCTTTTAAGTAACGAAACACTCGCTCTAAAAAAAACAGCCATTGTTTTATCTGATTTATCTGTATTAGAAGATAACTTAATCACTATTTTAAAAAATAATACTGAATTATTACCTCATATCATCCAGCACTATCAGCAAGAGCAAGGCTCCAAAATTATAAATGCTTTATTAATACCTTTTAATTTAAAAAATATCATGAATAAACTTAGACAAGCCACGCACAGTGAGTCTGTTTTTCAAATCAGTCGAAATAGAGCGCTATTAAAAGCATTAGAATTATCTCCATCCACTTCACATACAAAAGCGCTAATGTTTTTATTTCAACAAAATAAAAACATAAATAAAAATGATATTAACCAACTTAATAGCTTTAGAGTGGATGCTATTAATTTTTTAATATCCCATAACCTTGGTTCTCTATATCAATTTGCGTTACAGTGTGATAACTCAATAATATTTCATGGTATAGAAACACTCATTAATTCAAAATTAATGCTCGATGCTGATGACATTATTCTACCACAATTAACCTCATTATTAAATTCCTCTTTACATAGAGAGTTAATCAAGGACAACCCCTTTCTCGAAAAAGTCTGTATTATTTATCATCTTTTTAAAAACACGATAAATACTAATAAGTTAATGGTTAATAAATTGTTTCTGAGTGATGATACGACAAATAATTTATTTAATTATTTACAAAACACCTCGAAGCCATTATCTCTTATTAGAAAAATCTTAACAGAAGATAATGCTCTAAATGCTTTTATTTTTTTATCAGAAAAAAAACATGATTTAAATTATATTGCATCTCAATTACAAAGTAATATAAGTATCCGTCAAATCAATGACAAACTTACTCTGCCTCCCTTATCAACTAAACATATGCTTAAACAACTTAATATTGTCAAACCAATGAATTCACCAACAAATTACTTAAAATTAGAACCTTTATATATTGTTGAACTTAGGGCAATGTCCTCACCATCAAAACACTTAAAAGCTAAACCTTTAAATATTGGAGAAGCTAAAAAAAGAGGGGCTATACAGAATCAAGTGGTTAGTTCATTATATCGTCATTAAAAATATTTGTTTTAGGTTTGATAATGAACAGTACTTTATTATTTGAAATGGCTTTAGGCTTAGGCTCCCCCTGGTTTATTCAGGATGTAAAATTTGAAAACGATAAAGAAA
>CAWVYD010000039.1:0-12097 GCA_963934185.1 uncultured Legionellaceae bacterium
AAGGTTTGCAGATATTGATTCCATTGATGAAATTAGGTTGTCAGCCTCTTTTTTATTGTCCATGATTAACCTCGACCTTTGAGTTTATTTATTTCGAGTTTGTTAAAAACACTAGCAACCGCATTAGGGCCGTTTCTGAGCGTGAACTGTGGGGCCAATCTTTGGACAACAACGTAATTCCCCTCGCGTCTCGTGTTAACAACAGATTCTTTACCACTTTGATCGTCAACCGCAAAAAATGCTGGTAACGCCTGATTTTTACGTAATTCAAAATAAGTGAAGGTGCCATCATCAAACGCATGCAGCGGCATTACTTGATGATTGCCAGAGAATGAATAACCCCAGTTGTATTTTTTAGGATTATTTTTCGCGTTAATCGTGGAATTTTTAATTTGTTTATTTCGTTTTAACTGAGCATTTAAACGTGCTCTCTCTTCAACTGGATAGGTAAATTTAATTGCAAACGTTTCTGACTTATCGGTTTCATTTAGCGTTTTATTGCTCACCACATGAAAATAATAATTGTGTTTATTGGTTACTATCGTCATGTTCGAATCAGAGTTAAGCATCGTTGGTTTAACAAAAATCATGTTCGATAAGTTTTTGTGATACGTCACCATCCAGCCACTTGTATCACCACCTTCAACGTCTAAAATCACCTCATCATTAGCAAACATCACTTGTGTTGAAGTAAACGTTTTGCCGTACAGTGGCACGACATTGTTTTCTTGGTATGCGACCGTTTTTATTCTATTATCAGTTGGGTATGGAATAGGCGTTTGTTGAGCGCTTGCTGTATTTGTAACTATTTGAGCGATTAAAGCGGCTGTTAAGATTGATTTTTTCATTATCATTGTCCTTTAAATGTTTCTAAGTTGTTTGCTGTAACGGGTCACTTCAAAGCCGGCCCAGTTTGACCATCGCTCGCTGGGAGCAGTTGGCATTCCTGTATACCGCCATGAAACCAGCGCGTTATATGCGATTTCTTTTACTTGCCCAGTAGTCTTGCTTTTATCAATCACTTTAAATGTAACTTCGACTAAATCATGATGATTTTTATTTACGTCGCCGATGTTTTTATCGTCTCTATCTAAAAAATTAAGCGCGTAAACATGAATGCTTCTCTCCGTATCATTACCAAATTTTTTAATGGGATAATCAGGTGAGCTTTTGCTTTGGGAAGAAAAATAATCTTTAACGACATCGGGGTTAGACATTTGAGTAACAAGATCAAACTGATATCGATATGAACTTGCATCGTAACTCTCACGACTGGTTATATACCGAACAATGTCGGATTCAATTTGCGCCTCATTAACTTCAGCAATCTCTCCTTTGATAGGGTCAATAGTCACAACACCATTGTCATAGTGATGGACTAACATCGGCACTAACGTTTGAAAGGAGGCAAGCGTCGTCACTGCAATTACAAGTAAAACGTTTAAACTCATTGACGTACCAAACCCCAACTTAAACCAGGACAGGCTGACTTCTTTATCTGCCGCGCACTCATCAACCCAGCTTTGCGCCTGTTGAAAAACATTTTTTTCAGTACGTTGTTTTGCCTCTTTTTGTTTTGACGGTTTTAATTTGTCTAAAAATTTCATCATTTATTTCCTCTTATGTTTTTTCTGATAGCATTTACCGAACCAGCCATTTTTGTTGCAGCACCCACCACCATTTTTTGCATCCCTACAGGGCCTAGTTTGGTTAATGTTGCAGCTACCTTTGCGCTTGGTAATTTTCCACTAACACCTTTAGCAACCCCCATCATGCCTAAGGCGCCGGCCATCATTTCGCCGCCATGACCATGAGAACAAGCGCCGCCCATAGCCAGTCCCATGCTTGACGCCTCTTTAATGGCTTTAACACAAAACATTGCACACAATAAAATAGGTACCCAGCCAACCGATGAAATTGTTTTTGCTTGTGTTAGATATAAATCAGATGCAGTCCAGTGGAGGAGTGCCATCGATATTCCGACAACGGAAGAAACCATTATCATTACAAAGGTGAATCCAGTGAGATAACCAAACCACTTGTCAAAGTACGTTCTCGTTTGCTCAAACAGTGTCAGTGAGATAAAAATAGGGGCTAAGCAAAATAAAATTGATAGGAACAGTTTCGCGCCCATAATTTCGAAAAAAGCTAAGCCAATTACTGCGCCACCAGCAAAGTAAATAGCGATGCCTGATAACAGTGGTCCCGGATTCACGAGTGAACCTTTCGCAATGGTCCAGTTTCCAACACTGATAAGTTCAGTTAATACTTTTTGCATGCCATCTTTCACACCAACCCCGCTTGGCATAGGAAAATGTAATGCATTAATATTCATCATCGTTGCGCTAAGGCTCTCAGAAATTGAAGTGAAAAAATCAACGGCGTAGGATGAAAACATTCCCCAATTCATAGCGAAAGAATAGATAAACCCAATCCGAATGGCTGCTTTACCTAAATCAGACATAGGCTCTTTAATCAAACCAAAAACAATTGCGAGACCTTTTAAGACGATAAATAAAAGGCAGGCTGCACCAAAGGGTTTTTGTACCCATTCCGCAAGTGTCTTATAACCATCGATAGAAAATGTGTTGCCTATTGCCTCAATTTTTGCTGCAAAATCATAAATAATAGTGCTATAAGTTGGAGAACTCATGACTTAACTCCTAAATTGTGTAGTAGGTTTTTATGTCGTATTCGGTTTGAATAGACTCAAAAAAGGATTTATCAGATAAATGCTTTATGCTTAACCCTTTAAATTTTTGCGTCTCTTTTGCATAAATCATCATTGACGAATAAAGGTCGCTACAATTAACAAATGCCAAGGGGTTGCCTGTGATACAAAAACCATAAGATTTACCTTTTGCATTTTCATGGTTTTTAACGTTTAGCTTATTTTCGGCATACATTGACGCGTCCACTAAAAAGCTTGCCACCTCTTTTTTGTCCATTTTTTTCATCGGATTTGAAGAGCTGCATGCCATAATCCCTAAAACACAAACCATAATAATTGCGCTACCTTGAATTATTTTTTTTGTTCTTTTTTGCATTGTGTGTCTCCTTTTATTGGTTGATATTCCAGGAATTAATTGGGGATTGTGCGCAACTTCTACCGAAATCAGGGCATGGCGCATCGAGGTTTGGTTGAGCGCAACCAGAAAGCAGGCCAAGCGCTGCCAGAACGCTGATTAAAAACGTTTTTTTTGTCATTTTATTTACCTTTTTAGTGTTTTATTGGTCGGGGAGAGTGTAGAACTTCGCAGCCTCTTGAGTCTCACGAAGCTCATTTGAGCTCTTAAGTGCGGCTTGTTTATTAAGGATGCTCAATTGCTTTAACATCTCTGTTTGAATTTTTGCATTCTCAGCAATTAGTCTTGAATTTAAATCCATTGAGCTTTTGCTGTTATCAGTCTCCTCAATTTTTTTTGATAACTCATGTATAGACTCGTGGTGTTTATTCACGTTGTTATATGCTGTTGTTGCCTGGGCGTCCGCGTTACTGGTTGTTTCCATTGTTTCTTTATAAGCAACAAGCTTTGTTTCCGTCGAACCTTTTTTGAACTCTGTATCACTTAAGCTTGGATGCGCTTTTTTATAAGCTTCAACTAAAGATTTGTATCTCTCGCTATTTCCGCCTGCTACATTTTTCAGTGTGTCGCTCCAGGAGCCCGCAGACCATTGAATGTCATGCAGGTCTTTCGCCCCATTTTTCAATGTTCCCCAGTCGTAATGCCCTGAATTATAATTTTTCAAGCTCTCTAGGTTTTTAAGTTGATCTTTAGCTGTTGTATAAGCATTCTTCAAAGTATCGTATTGACTCTTTGCATTTTCATATGTGGCAACCATCGTTGTGTATTGGGCCTCCAATTGTTGTATTTGACTAGCTGCATGAGCAATAGCCCCTACATCAATAACAGGCACCATTGCATGAGATGAAAAACTAACCCCCCCTAAAAAAAGAAGAAAATATTTTAAATTACTCATAAATTAGCACCCCTTCAGTTTCGCTGTTTTTGTTTTTTAATTTATCCTTAGCCGATTTCAATACCTTGTTATATGCTTTTAATATTGCCTTATACTCAATTTTTATCTTTTCAATCTCTTGATATGAATTAGTCGAATAACCTAAATCACCAAAAGGAATAAATGCATAGGATGAACAACTAATCATTACTAAAAGTAAAAGAACGTATTTTGAATTTTTCATTAGACAGCACTCCTTTTAATAAATTCAGGTAACCAAACATTAGGCTCTTCACCGACTTCAGAAATAATTTTATCAAGCAACTTATTAGTCTCCTTATTTGCAGAAAAAATCCTAAGCTCATCTTGCAGGTCACTTAAATCAACTTTGCAAATAATGGATTCATCCGCTTGCTTATATAAAACCAAATGCTCTGATATAGGGGTTTCTTTAATCATTGAAAACTCTTCCGCATTTATATCAAACAATTCTTGATACACCGCTTTCGACGCATTAGGGTTAGGTAATAAAAATTTGGTCGCATTATTTCCAATAATGTCTGCGCACGCAGATGATTCAGCGATTTTTTCAGGTGATTGAGTCATGAAAATAAAATGCCCCTTATTTTTCCTAATCGTTGGCATTTTCTTTTTCAATTCGGTGACCCAAAAAGGTGACGTCAAAACTTGCTGAAACTCATCAATGATGATTGATGTTAGTGTGTCTCCATCCATCGACTGAACAATTCTATGAATTAAATACATGTATACAGGCGTTGAAATGTTTGGGGTTGTGTGATCCATTAGGTAGGTAACATCTAAACCAAATTTATTCACGTCAAAGGAAAGTGCATCATTAATGTTGTCGAATAACCAAGCATGTTCGCCCTCGTTGCGTGTTTCATCACTTCTAAGCCATGCCTCTAACTCTGCCCATCTTTCAAAATCAGTAGGCAATAATTTTGAGACATTACTTAGTGTTCTATGTTCTTTTTGAAGACAATCAAACGCGTAATCAACACACTCACTAATCACTTTTGATAACTCTGCTGGCAACGTTTCCTCGTTTGCACGTAACACTAATGCAGCAAACCACTGTTTGATAAACGCCCGATTTTCTTTTGTATCAGACATTTGAAAAGGATTTAATGAACAATGTTCCATTTTTTCAGGATGTATTTCTAAATACCGGCCGCCATCAGCTAATACATAAAGACGCGAAGCTAAATCTCTTTCGATAAAAAACATTCGCCCGTCATACCGCCCCATTTGACAGGTCAAAAAGCCAGATAGAACACTTTTGCCTCCATCGGTGCCAGCAATGCATAGGGTCATACCGTTAGAGGGGTTTGTTTTAGAGCCTTTGGTATGAAGATTAATATATACAGATGTTCTTGATGGCGTTTCCAAAAGCGTCACTGCACTACCCAAAAAATTACCATCTCGATAGCCAGTTTGATAATTATGCATTGAGCAAAAGTCAACAAAGTTTTTAGACGTGATTAAACTGCTTCTGGCTATCATTCGATGAAGCCCTGGGATTTGCGCCCAGAATGCCGCCTCTAGCCCAATCGTCTCACGCACTAAGGTGGTTCCTGAAAGAGAGTATGCTTTCACTGATTCGTTAATCGCACTTTCTAATAACTCCGTATTGCTTGCGATTAACATTATAGAGTTATGGTGATAACCAATCCGCATTTGTTCGCTAGCAACTTCATCTTCTAATTGCGTTAACGCTTCAATTTGACTGCCACCTTTGTGTTCACTCGAAATTAATTTCGAGCGACGCTTATCAACCTTGTCAAGCCCAGAGTTTTTTTCTTCCGCTGCAAACGTATGCGTCGAAATAAACTCACAGTCAAGACCAAGCAGTGGATCGAAACATATGCAGCTAGTGTCAGTCGGGTACTTTTTAACAGATAGCATTACGCCAAAATTCACGTCTTTTTTTGATGGTCCTTGGAACTGTATGTACTCACCAAAAAGAAGCCGATTGCTAGTAATGTACTGGCCCAAAGCTCCATTAGGATATAATTCACACTTACTAATTGAATCAGGAATATAATTTGCCATTGGAGCAAAGTCTGCATTTCCTGGCATTGACTGACCAATACCAGCATTTGGAATCAATGAAAGAAAGGAAATTAATTCGCTATGACCAACGTCTACATCATTAGTTCCAAGAAGCGTCGGCTTAAACGCGCTGAGTAACGCCAAAAACTGGCTTACCTTGGCATTAAGTTCTTTGCATTGCTGTTCACGTCTCTTTTCTCTATTTTGAGTCAGACCTTGCTTGTTAAAGCGCTTTAGAAAGCTTAACGCTTTTCCTTCTCTCGTTGATGTATCCCCTTTTAAAATCACAGTGACAAATAGGTCATTGCAAAAAAGATTTTTTCCTTTAAACCTTGCATGGTATTTTTCATTGACACTTTTAGCAAAGTCGGTTTTAAACTCCCCTTTTAAATCAACATCAATTTTTCTATGGTGAACCGTTACATAATTAATATAATTTTCATCAAAACATCTAAATGCTTGATGCAATGCATTACTCAACTGATTAAGAACGCCGGAAGTCTCAATAACAAAAGACACACCTTTGAGTTTGATTGTTGAACCGATTAACCCTTCTTTTGTCTCAAATATTGTTGGTGAATTTAAATGCGTAACTGGAAAGATACTTGAAATGCCTGTTTCTTTACGCGATAACGCTAAATGCTTAGTAGGGTTCATAACATCGCGCTCCCCAAATTTTTTTATTTTGTATCGCTGGTAAAAATAGCTTCGATGCAATTACACTAAAAAGTGCTACGTCGTTCTTACAAATTGCCCAGCTAACTAAATGAAGTGGTAAATAAATAAGTGCGTAAAAAATATTACCTGTGGCTATAAGCGCGCATACCGCTACCATTACATTAAAGCCGTATGCTTCTAACGTCACGCCAAATACCATGGGTGGTGTAGTAAGCGCACCAAAAAGTTGATTGCTAGTTAGGTCGCTCATGATTAAGCAACCAATGTTGTGTATATAGAGCTAGCACCAAACACCAAACCTAAGCCCCCGACAATCATGCCAAACCGTGTGAGAGGCAATTTCTGGCTAACAATGCATAAATAACCCGAAGAAATAATTGCAATTAGGCCGACTGATTTTGCAATGTCTCCTTGCATAAACGCCACGGTTTTTGTTAAAACGCTTGTTATATCTGCCGCCATTGCTGAAGCGGGTAAGCATGAAAACAATAATGCTATACACGCCCCTTCTATCTTTGTTGAAACTTTATTAATGAATTTTTTCATTACCCTCTCCTTTCGATGCTTTGTAGTATGTTTTTAATTTCGGATATTTTCCCAATCATTACTGTCTCTGCAAGAAGCTGTGCTCGCTGCCCCCTTGATTGCTCCTCAAGTTTTTTGTTTGCTAATTTAAGTTCATTTAACTGCATTACAAGAACGCCTAAATTCGCATCTTTAATAGAACTTAGATATTGAAACTCTCTAGTCTCACTCGTCGTAATCATCTCTTTTTCAATGACGGATAACGGTTTAATGTCAATCACAGAGCTATTAACATTACTATTTGATGCGGCTGATGCATTTAGTGCTACAAGTGATAATGCAGCTATTGATAGTGCTTTTATTGCGTTTTTCATTTCTATTTACCTTTTTTTGGTTGTAAAAATCCCTGAGATGTTAATTCCCAAATTTTTATTCGTTTTTTTAATGATTTTTTTAGATTATCCGGTTAATCATTCTAGATTTACCTCAAACTCTATCTATCGTTTTGTGCATTTCTGAAATTGATTGATATTTTTCAAGATGATCATGGAGTCTTAACTTAGCCTCTTGAGTTTTTGAACGTCCAGATCTTTTCGCTGCCTGAGTAAGCAACTTATTTGCAGAAGAATCTATTTTCATAGAAACCTGCACTGATTCATAATTATTTCTATCGAAATCTTGTTCCACTTTTTTCTCCTATTAAGTACTTAAATAATAATTACTTTAATGTCAATTAAACAAATAAATATACCTAATAGTAACACTTTTAACGTTAATGTAAACATTTAAAGTAAAAGTATTTACTTTAAAGTAAATAGTTTTACTTTACATTCTATTTTATTTCTATTTTTATTCCTTATGTGTAAAAATAGGGATTAAAGAAGATTTTTAAGAGGTGAGTTTTGCCAAATGCTACAAAATTAAATAGTGTTACCCCTGAAATTAATAGAGAAAACAATCTTTCAAGGAATATTTTAACTTTGATAAAAAGAAGTAATATTTCTGAAGTTGAACTTGCTAAAGCTTTAGAGATTCCTTATAACACTGTTCATAGGCTAATAAACGGCAAAACTACCGATCCCAAAGTATCAACTTTAAAAATGATAGCTGATTACTTTAATATTAATCTTGACTCATTAATTCATGGTGAAGATCCATCAGTTTCAGGCAAGGCCAATAAGAATATTACATCCGTTCCTATTGTGGATTGGGATTTATTATCAAGTGATAACTTTATAGAAAGTATAGCTTCTATCAATTGGACTTCATGGCAACCAGTTCCTTTAGTATCAACTGAAGAGATGGGAGAAAACTCTTACGCAATAGAAAGCAAAAAATCGATGGCGCCAAGATTCCCACTAGGCACTATTTTCATAATAGACCCTAATGCTAAACCTATTGATAGCGACTTAGTTCTAATTAGAATGAAAAACAATAGTGGAGTTTCTTTAAGAGAGTTAATTATTGATCCCCCCACATGGCAATTATGCCCTATTTCATCCAAAGCACCTGCTTTAGTTTTCTGCAAAGAAGAACATAGTATTATTGGTATTGTTTTATTTACTATTTTTAAATCTAGAAACAAATAAGTATTATGTACACAAATAACCTAGATGCGAAATACAGTAACTTCATAGCCCCAATATCCATGTTTTTTTATATGATTTTGTTAGTTTCATCTATAGGTGGACAGAAATTAATATCATTTTTTAATTTTACAATTTCGGCAGGAACAATAATATTTCCAATAACCTATACCATCATCGCAATTATTACTGAAATATATGGTTTTAAGAAAGCGAAAATAGTGATCTTTTCTGGCGCTGTTTGTAATCTTCTCGTCTCCTCTTACTTATATTTCATAATAAAACTAGAGCCTTCCCCTGTGTGGTTAAATCAAGAAAGTTTTGAAAAAACAAATCTAATTACATCGCAAATTTTGTTAAACTCTACATTTGCATATGTTGTCTCTGAATATTCTAATGCTAAAATTTTATATAAATTAAAAGTAATGATGAGAGGTAAATTATTAATTTTAAGAGCTTTAATTTCAACCTCTTTAGCTTCAGTAATAGATACTTTATTCATGCTGCCAATTATCATAAATAAATCACCAAAGCATATTTTTTATATATTATCCTCGCTAATTTTAATTAAAATAATTTACAGCTTAATTCTTCTACCTTTTCTTTCGAAAGCCGTTAATTTTTTAAGAAAAAGAGAGGGGATTTATGCAAATAAAACATTAATGCCCTTTTCTTCTGTCTCATATATGTACGATGAAAAAACTTGACCACTACACTCTGATTATTAATTATTATTAATTAATTATCATATGTAATTTTGGAGGTTGCTTTTTAATTCTTATAGGTTCTATTTTTTTATTAAACCCTATACCAACGCCGATTGAACATGCTACCGAAGGGTGAAATAAATTAATTAATTGCTGATTTGATGCAATATACTCAGGCCTATATGAGCAGCGATTTTTTGTTTCTGGATTAATGAAAACTATATTTCCATGCCTATCAATGATATATGCTAAGCCTTTAGAGTTAACTTCAAATGCTTTTTTATTTTTTTTTCTTTCTGATTTACTTAAAATAGATGCACTCATTATTCCCAGGTAGCATGCTTGCTCTGGCAACATTTGACTTAAAATATCCTCATTAGAAATAACATCAATTATATTTCTAGTTATTGTTGACTTGGTTATGGAACATTGAAGAGAAACCATCTCTGTTTTTTCCTCATAACCGACAATTATATATTCATGATTCAACCTTAGAATATAAGAATAAATTTTTTGAGGTATGCTTTGTAATTTTTTAATGCCCATCTATTTGATACCATCCGAAGCTAGTATATATATAACAAATGGTGGAGTTGTTAGCTCATCTTCCCATTCACCATCATTAGACTTAGCTAAGGGTAATAACTTCTCTAGGACTTTAAGGCCAGCCTGGTAAAATAAAAGCTCGCAATCTTCTTCAGTCCATAAGTAATCAGAAATTTCGAGTTTATAGTCTTTTAAAAAAACCTTCACTATATCTCCACTCGAGGCTTGCTTATTTTGAGGGTAATTTGTATCTATAGATTTCCACTGCCCATGATAGAGTGAATTAGAAGCAGCGATAATCACTACCTTCCCATTAAAGGACAGTATTTTTTTTAATCCGGTTAGTATCTGCGCAATTTCTTTTAAGGATGATATCTCCATTAAAACAAAAGATAGCATAATTAAATCGAAATTTTTTCCTGTTTTTGAAAAATCATATTCATTTTTTTGAATCAATTGGTAATTAATATCATCTTTTTTGCTCGTTGCTTCATTAAGTAAATCAATAGAAATATCTACACCTGTCACATCGAAGCCAGTTTCTTTTAAAATTCTGCTAGAACGACCAATTCCACAACCAAAATCAAGCGCTTTCAATCCAACTTTATGCTCTTTTAAAACAGTGTTTAAGCACTGAAACGCAAGACGTCCTGTTCCTTTAGGCATATTTGAAATAGACTCAATCATCGATCGAGGTGGATTTAACTGCATAAATATTTTCCTAATATTTAATAAACGCTATTAAAGTAACATAATAAAGGATGAATGACTATATTATAATCACACCAGTTGTTATTAAGATTAAAAATATGTAAGGGTGCAATATTACACTCTAGTTTGGCTTGATGTGGCAACAGTTTACGGACAAATAAATAATTAAATTTTCTTATTCTTTAAAAGATCACGGGAAAATAATAATCATTCACCGAGTGAGTTCTCTTTTGATTAAAAAATACCTCAATGTATTCAAGGATTGTCTGTTTAGCTTCCTCTCTTGTCCTAAAGCATAAATGGTGAGTAAATTAGGTTTTCAATGTATGAAAAAAGCTTTCTAACACCGCTGTTGTTATTTTACTTTTTTTATTTAATTTTAAAATAAAAATAAAACCACCTATATATCAACATGTTATAGGTGCGCGCGGCCGCGCGCACCTATGCTAATCAAACACCTCAGCTAGCTTTTTTGATATCTCATCAATAGAAAATTTATTTATTATCTTATCACTTAGTTTTATACTTCCTAACTCCGTAATTCTAAATAAAACATCCCCATTTTCCCCCTTACAAACTTGCGACCTATTTCTTTTTGTTTTTTTATTTAAAATACATTTCTCTATCTTGCTACTTAAAAAGTCCTCTCCTCGCCCTTCTTTTATATACTCTGAAAGATTCATGGTAGCAACAAAGTATTCTTCACTTTTATCGCATACCTTTGATAAATAATCTGCTGTTCTAGGTTTCACTTTTGACATGTCTTTAACTTTATCCCACAGCTCTTGAGGAACATTATTAAAAGCTAAAATATTTCTAAAAGATGTGCCTGGAATATTTAATAAAGAAGCCATTTTATTTTGTGATATTTTTTTATCACTCATCATTTTTAAATATACTTTTGCTAATGAATATGGCGATAACGACTCTTTTTTATTTTCGCTTGTTTGTATAACAATACATTCAGAATCATCGCTATTGGTTATAACAGCTTTTAAAGGTAACCCTATAGATAAACAAGCTCGCCACCGCCTCTCTCCTGCTATTACTTCATATTCACCATCAGATCCATTTATATTCCTTACGATAGCAGGCTGAAACTGTCCATTTCTTTTTATATCACTGGACAACTCGTCAATATCTCCCAACTCGAAATGACTTCGATCTGAATATTCCCAGTTTTTACATTTAGATGGATCAATATTAATGATAGTATTTTTTATTGAATCATCTTTTATCGATTTAATTTCTTCTTTTAATAAATCTCTTTCTTTTGAAATTTCTTCAGCGATACTTTCCCAATTTCCATCA
>CAWVYD010000040.1:0-12063 GCA_963934185.1 uncultured Legionellaceae bacterium
TGCAACCTTACTTTGCTTGGTTTTAATAAAATCTTTTAAAACGGTTGGGTAAGTCGCCCCTTCAGCTAACACTGTAAGGTTAATTGCAGCCGTAGAATCAGCACTAACTTCCTGACTGAACACTCTATTTATCATAGAAACAATGCGGTCATCACCATCCTCTTCTCTGCCATAACTTGCTAATATTTGAAGATATCTTTGACCTTGCTCATTTTTATAAACACTTAGTAATTTATTAACGTCAACTATTTCGCTAGACTTTTCTAATTCTGTCAACACATCTTCAAGTGTTTTTTGTTCTGACTTATGAATTTGATGACCTTTATCTAATAATTTTTGACTCTCTTCATAGCATTTATTTGCTTGAGCTATTTGCTCTTGAAGTGCCTCTTTAGACAAACCGGTGCCATTAGCAATGCTTGTATGGACCACAGACAAAACATCATTAATATCATCATTGATTTGTTTCTGATTTGGGTCGTCTAATAAGAGGCTGTCTCGAACATTAAGCAACCTTTTAAATAAATGAAGTGGCGCGCCTTCTCGATCATTTGAAGGAATGTACATAACGTCAAATAGTGGGTTTACTCTCTCTTTAGACGCTTCTTGTACTTCACAGCGAAACATGGATTCAAATTTTGATGCTTCAGATGGATCCACTTGTGAATTAACGACTTTAAGGCCTTGAGTCCTCTCATCTTTAGCTAAAACCCCTGATATTTCATAATCAACAACTCGGCGCCCTTGAACCAATTCAAAATACGCTTCTCGCTGGCATACACCGAAAGTCATGGCGGTTAATGCCCAGTCATCCATGTATTCCTGGCCTAACTCATTACCTTCTTTATCTTTTTCACCACCTTTAAAAGTGGTCGGATCTCTTATGACCTGACCTTGAGCGTCTTTTTTTATGACCTTTGGACTGATGTAGGCTAAGGTACCGTTACGCGCACCACATAGTAGATCTAAAGTAGACCTTACGCCGTAAGTGATGACCCCATTAGTATTTTTAACAAACCAACCATCATCGTTTGAAAATTCATCGACCGTTTTTGTAGTGGATATAACGTCATCATCGAAAAACTTCTGCCAAATACCCTCCATTGTAAGTGGTTTTTCTCCCGCCTTAGCTTCGTATGTATCCTCACAGCCAGCGGTTGCAAAATCAATGTATTCAAAATCAATGCGGCCATCTTCATAGCGATGAAACATGATGTTCTCTGGCTTTATGTCTCTTGGATATATACCATGTTTTTTAAGAGCGCTTGCTTTGGTTACTAATTTACCTGAAAGAGAAAAGACATTATTCATCGATAAGCCATCGTGATATTCATGAAACCCCGCATCCGACTTGCCTATGCCTTTTAAATTTCGTGTAACTGTGTCTGCGTATGTTTCACCCTGAACCTTAGCCATTAAAATATTGAACAGTTCTTTTTTTCCATCTTCGTTGTATAACCCACCGGCTTTTTTTGCTTTGGTTAATTCAGACCAAAAATTTACGCTGGTCAATTTTGACGATTTATAAATGCCTTTGGCTTCAATTCGTTTTAAAACGTATTTTTCTTTTTTATGATCATTACTGTTGATGACGGTTTGATTTCTTTGTCTTCTGTCGTTGATTGCACTGTCTTTAAAAGTAGACACTTCTAATGGCTGAATGACAGAAACACTATTTTCATCGATAAAGTATAAATCAGTAGAATTCGCTGCTTTTCTAAACGCATAATTAAATTTTTCATTTATGTCTAAGTCTATAAAATGGGAAACCCCCTCTTTCAAAGAAATTTTTATACCTTTTCTTTCCGGTGAAGAGTTTGGTATTACACTAGAAACAACGTTAAATTCTATTTCTTCATAGTTTAATTTTGGATCCTGTTTATTAAAAAATTCTTTTACTTTATCACTTAACTTTACGCTTTCTCTTCGTTGCTCAATGTCTTTCGCTTGCGTAAAACCCGTTTTAATCACCATATTAATTCCGGTGAAAAGGCTTTCATAGGTTTTAACGGTACCGTAATTACCTACTTTTACGCGATTAGCTGTAAAAAATCGTTTCTTTTGTAATGATTCATCCATGCCTTTATAACGAGACGTAATACCGCGACTGCCGCCATAAGAAAACATAACATCATCTGAACCAGGTACTTTTTTTAGTGAATACATAAACGAATTAACAGCCACCTTACACTTAACTGAAAGATTTGGTATGACTGACTTCTCTGTCGAATCAAGGTTATTTACCTGAATATCCAGTGTGATTTCACCCCCAATTTTTATTAATGGTCCATGTTTAACTTTAAAACTCACCTGATTAAAATTGATTTTATTATCTCTATTTATCTTATTATATTCATCAATTCTAAGGTTAACGGCTTCTACAATTTTAAAATAATCCGATTGCTCAACAGCAGAAATAGGCGAGCGACCTTCTCTTATCGCACTTGCAAAAGCAACGTATTCTTCTGCCATTTGATTAAAGCTCTTTACTTGCTGTTCTTTCTCATCCGGTGATAACTGAAGTGTACTGTTAATTTCTAGATGTTCGTCTTCGAATATTTTGACTATTTTTGTAACAGCATCGCTAGGTAACGTTGCAAGTACACTATTAATATCAGATAGCTGTTCCTGTCTCCGGCTGTTTGCATCTTCTCGCCTTTTTTCTGTTTCAATCACGCTAAGTAATTTTTTCTTATTACTTTTATAGCATTTCATTAATTGCCGATATAATTCTTCTTGTGGACTATTTTCAACCAGTTTTGACGTTACGTCTTCTTCATCCAATTCCGATATATTTTGACAAATTCTATCGATTAATTTTTTAAAATTATCACCATTAAAGAATTCAATTTCTTTAGTTTCATTTAAAAATGAAATATTAACTTGATGAGCAATCAATTCATTATAATCGTCTTCCAGTATCAATTGACGATTTTCTAAAGCTTTTAAAAGTAACTCTTTATAGACCTCTTTATTTAACACAGGCACTTCTGTTTTGGCCGCTTCAACCAGTTCTTGGTACAGTGAGCTTATGGTTTTTTTAACGTCATTATCATTTAATACTTGACGAACGCTGTTAGTGTCTGAACCACCAAAAATTTTTGTGTGGTAGGTGTGTAGTAATTCTATTTTTTCACTGCTCATTTTACTTTTTATATTTTCTGGTAGACTCGATAACAAACTAGAGAGGGTGGTTAAACGGCCAAACAAATACTCTTCCTCTGTGCTCATGGTCATGTTTTTTAAATCATGTATTTTTTGAATCCGTTGAAACTCTTTTAACTCCTTAATGTAACCTTCTTTTTGTGTTGCTGATAGTTTCGCCCCTTCTTTTCCATTGGTTTTATCCTCAAGTACCGAGAACGTTTCCCCTTTAATTTCTATGCAGTCAAAATATGAAAATATATCAGCCGATGTGAAATTTTGAATAAAAATATTTAACGATGTTTCACCAAAATTCGTAGTAACACCACCTTTATTGTTAACCGCGTATAGAAACGAATCACAAAGATCATCCAGCTTATCGTCTTTGATAGGATAATATTTAACAATCATCTGATTATTTTTTTCTTCTATTTTAAACGTTTTAAAGACTTGCAAAAGATATCTTTTCATTTCAGCTTTCGCTTTCTCTGGAACTGCTCTGTCTTTATCAGGATTAGGGGTTGCTCCATAACCTAAATTTTCTCGCCATAAACTCAATGCATTATCTTTTAACCATGCTGATTTTGCTTCTTCTATGGTATAAATATGAGCAACTTTGCTAGTTGCATTCGAACTAAGTGGTTGTATCAAAGTTGTTTTTGCAAAAGCGTCTAGTTGTTTCTTCTTATTTTCATATATTGCCGCTTCTCTGGCTCCTATGTAATGTTCTATGCTGCTCCCTTCGCTAACAGCCTTTTCTTTTTCTTCAGGTGTTAGCCAAACCTCAACCCTTTGTTTGCATAACCATCTTTCTTGTGAATCTTCAAGTTTCTCATTGTCTGTTTTTACTGGCTTTGACTTCATAAACAATTCATATGCTTTTATAATTCGTTCAAAAGCAACTTTGTTATTGTTATACTCTTCTTCAAATTTTGGGTAGTCTTTCTTTAATTGAGCAAGATTTTTTCTCTCTCCAATTTTTAAACGACCTCTGGATAAGTCAGCTATTTTTGTCTGCAACTTTTTTGGTAATTTCTGCGTATCGTTGTGAATGGAGTTTATGTTTTGAGATAAAAAAATTCGTATTTTTTCACGTTCTAAATTGCCTTCGAGATCATTTTTTTTCATAAACTCTTCGGCTTCAGCAATGTCTCGGGCAGTGAATAAATCTTTAATAAGTCCATCGGTGCGTTGTATCAGAAATTGCTTACGCTGATCTTTACCAAAATCTAATGCTTGGCAGATGTTAGCGCGAAGTTTCGCTTGAATGGAGTTCTCAGCACAAAACGGAACACTGTCGTCTATTGCTTGCAGTACCGTTTTCTCAGCTTCATTTTGATAGATTGCAAAACCTTCAAGAACTGTTGAGCTTTTATTATTAATGGATTCTTTAATGCTGACTAATTTTCCATGAAGTTCGGTTAGATTTATTTCTTTAGCAGCATCTACCAGTTGACGACGGATCACTTCAAAATAGGCCATGTGTACCAATTGCTTTGCTGCTAACTTTTGAGTATCACCCGTTTCTAATTCGTCAAATTTTTCGCTTACGTTTTGTATTAAATGCCCCAACTGTTCATCAGTTAACTTTTGAACCTGTTCTTCTTGCGCTTTTGTGCTTAGATGTTCCAGCACCTTTAGTAACATGCTGGTTTCAAATAGTTTAATTGAGGGTGGTGCGTCTGCTAAAACTCTTGACAGAGCGTCTAGGGTTTGAAATTTTAGGGCAAAACCTTCAATAAACCGATCATCAGAATAATCACCTGTCTCACTCGATTTGCTGTCTGCTTCTTCATTAAGAGAGGCTAGCTTGGTCTCCGATTCTTTTAGTTGAGTTTCCGCTGATTCAATGTCAGCTTGAATCCCAGCTTTTCTTTGAGCAAATAACTCATTGGCTATGGTCTTACTGTCATTTAAAGAAGGCGCTTCTAATTGCGCTCTTAATTCCTCTATTTGCTTTTTAAAACCAAGCGTTAACTCATTCATTAAGCGTTGCTTTACTGCTAACCCTAAATCATCCATGAAGGTTATGTCTTTAAGACCATACCAAAGCTGTCTAAATTGATTCATAGGCGCTTTTCTTCATTATTATAGAAACATACCAAAAGTATAGGTTATGATTGATAAAAATCCAGTTTGGCATGATAATTGATTGATTGAGTTTAAATTTTAGCCTTTCATGAGAAAAACACCGATTAGGGAGCGGAAATGGGCTGTGTCAGTGATGTGAGTGGGTGCTAGTGCGTTGCACGCACAGTGTCTGTGATGTGTGAGTGTGGGGAGCTGATGTTGAACCGTGACCCAAGTGAATACCATTCACGCCCTAACATTTTATAACAAACCTAATTATGAAAGGTTAAGCAATTAAGTTTTCATAATAAAATGCTTATGAAAGGTTAGGGTGCTATAGTTACATTAGGATAGTTCTTATAAAAAGATAATAATCATGAAAAACATTGGCACTTATATAACAACAAAAGTACCTGGTGAGTCGTTTAAGACATATATCCCCCCTCCGCTGCCTTTAAACCCAGCCATTTCACTCGAAAAGCTTGCGCCATTGCTGGAAAAAACTACGCAATCTCTGACAACGCTTAATGCAATGAGCCCTAAAATTCCGAATACGTCGCTGTTTGTCTACATGTATGTTCGAAAGGAAGCGTTACTTTCAAGCCAAATTGAAGGTACTCAAAGTTCTTTTTCGGACTTAGTCTTATTTGAAAGCAATCAAAATCCAGACGTTTCAACGACAGACATCGAGGATGTTTCTAACTACGTGCTTGCCATTAATCATGCCATTGCTCGCTTAGAAGAAGGATTTCCGTTGTCGTTAAGACTGTTAAAAGAAACTCACGCTATTTTGCTTGCCGCTGGGCGCGGGGTTAATTTTAGGCCGGGTGAATTTAGAACCACTCAAAATTGGATTGGCGGAACAAGACCGGGCAATGCGCTTTATGTGCCCCCTCCTATTGAAAAAATGGCGGATTGTTTAAGTAATTTCGAACAGTTTTTGCATAATGAGGAACTGCCAACCCTTATAAAAACTGCCATTGCGCATGTGCAGTTTGAATCCATTCATCCTTTTCTTGATGGCAATGGCCGGTTAGGTCGCTTATTAATCACGCTACTTCTCATGAATGATAACCTACTTGATTCGCCTATTTTGTACTTAAGCTTGTATTTAAAACAAAACCGAAGCGTTTATTACGACCTATTACAAGAAGTTAGAGAGCATGGCCGCTGGGAAGTTTGGATTGAATTTTTCTTAAATGGCGTATTAACCACCAGCGAGCAAGCGATTAAAACCACTCAAGATATAGAAACGCTGTTTGAAAGGGACACTTATAAAATAAACACGCTTGGCCGCGCGCGATTTACTTGCTTAGAGGTATTAGAGCGTTCTAAAAAATTACCACAATTTTCCATTGGTTTAATTGCAAAAGAATTGGACGTCTCAATTCCCACAGCCAGAAGCGCCATAAATCATTTGGTGAAACTAAACGTACTGGAAGAAATAACCTTTAAAAAACGTAATAAGCATTATGTCTACCGTGATTATTTAACGCTTTTGGAAAAAGGCACTGAACCACTATAATTAGTGCCTGTGATGTATGCTAGTGCGTTGCATGCGCAGTGTGGGTGTTCTGTGTAAGCGTGGAAAAAATAGATGCTAGAAGCGAAAGGCAGATGCGGGGCGTTTCACGCCGGTTCAGTGATGTGTGATGACGGTGAGTAAAAAACAGATACGAGATACGATAATCATTTTCTTTCCATTTCAATTTGGGTATACCATAAAAATGTCGTACAATTATAGTATTTGAAAGTGGATCTACACGAAATGTACCTAAAACGTGTGTTAGAAGTAAAATCGATGCTAAGTTATTGATTTCTAATTCTTAGAATCGATTTTCGCCCCCTTAAATGCGTTTTAAGCATAAAACCCATTACTTACATTTTTAATTAATCATGAGTGCGTTGCCCGCATAGTGCAGACGCAACGAAATAATGTTCACTGTTTCTGATTAAAAGCCAGTAATGATATTTTTTCCAATGCTGCCAGCACTATTTTTCTTGATCGCTCTTCCCTTGCGATTGCTTTTATCGCATCAAGCCATTTAGGGTCTTCAAGTAGTTGTTTTATGTATTGTGAAATATAGTTTTTAACACCTTGCTCAGCATTTGTAATTTCCTCTACTAACTCTGGGCGTCCGTTAACAACATTAATAATATCTTCAAGATCTTTGCAATCCCAATAATCATTTATTTTATAAGAGCGATCGTAAAAAGCTTCTAGTTTTGATGCGATAAAATAAGTGGAGCTGAGGATTCTAATTGATTTTTCTTTATATAAATTTACACAAATCGCGTTATCAAATCCCGCTTGATACCATGTTGTGTTTAACCCCTGAAGCTTGCCATCTGTGTGCATAACGTCAAGGATCGTATCACCATTAATATAACGGCAGTTAATGTTCCCCTCAGGTTGAAATCCTAATACTTCTAACTTACTTTCAAGCGCGTAGTGCGCAATAATTCCTGTAATTTCAACCGTTACATCAATATCAACGGTAGGACGAACATCATCTTCCAGAACATCGGTTACCAAAAGGCCAACAATTCTACCACCAACATACACCACTTCATCATTTAAGTTTTTTAATAGAGTAGCTGCCTCAAACAAGGCTTGCTTGTTTTGATTAATGCGAGTCATTTCCATATGATTTTATCCAACATATTACTTGCAATTTTCTGTTCTCGACTACCACCCAAGCGTATTAAGTCTAAAAGACTCATGACTTCATAAAAGCCCTCATCAGGAAAACGATCTAAAGCAGCTGGTAAGGTTTTATATAGTGGCGTTAAAGCAATTCCTTTAGAAAGGCCATCAATATAGGGCCAAACATAACTATCTTTGTTGGTTAGTTCTCTTTCAACGTAAGGCGAACTGTACGCAGTTGGTACCCCCCGTTGTTCAATATTTAATTCGGGCACAAGAAAGTACTTTAAGCCATGCAATAACATTTCCATTAAATTATGCTTATGTATTTCAAAAACATTATTTTCATAACGACTCATGAGTTTTGCCTTTTTAAGCCGAATAACACTTTTACTGATCTCTGATTGACTTATGCATAACTCATAAGCCAACTGTTTATACTCAATTTTCTCTTCTTTTCCTGTAAAAAGGATCTTGAAAACTAACGCAATGTCTTGACCTTTTAACATAAGGCAACCTTAATTAAGTATTTTTGAAAGTATAGCAGTTATATTCCAAATTCCAAATTCCAAATTCCAAATCGCGACCTTATCTTAAATAAATTAATTACCACCGAACTGTTGGTGCGTTGCATACGCCGTGTGGGTGGTCTGTGTGGGGGGAAAGGCAAATGCGGGTGCGTGAACGCACAGTGTCAGTGATGTGTGGTCTGTGTGGGGCGGAGCGTGCGTAGCCGAGCCACATCACTTCCTTAATATTCAATACCTTAGCTAGATAAAGACCGCTAAGTGATTGAATTCTAATTCTTAAGCGCGTTTAAGGGACCTTAAAGACGTTTTAAGCACTGCAGTTGCTCCATTGCTATTATTGAAGCTTCTTGGTTTTTTTCGGTTAATCATTGCCTGGTAAATAAGTTTTCAGTGGGTTCAGTGGCGGAGCCTTATGCTCGCACAGTGTCTGTGATGTATGTAAAAGCTAGCATCTCGCATCTTGCATCTCATATGCTGCTTTTTTATATTTTGTCAATTTGACTTACGGATAAACCGGTTACTTTAGCAATTAATACACTGCTCATGCCTTCTTTTAATAACGCCTTTGCAGTTTGGCGTTTAGCTAGCTCAGCCCCCTGTTCGATGCCCTGCTCAAGACCTTGTTCAATGCCTTGCTCAATGCCTTGTAAAAGTCCTTCTTCATATTTACCACTGACTAAGGTTCTTTCTCGGCTCACGTTATCCCAGTAAGTTTCGTAAGCATTTAGCTCACCTTCTGAGTAAGCGACTTGTTCTGCTAAGTTTAACGCTTCATTGATCTCGGGTACGTCTAATAATTCTTGGGGTGCCTGCAGGGTTTGTTCGTTTATCTCACGCAAAAATCGTAACCATAACAGTCTTAATTTTTTTTCTTCTTTGGATTTAACTGGAAATTTGGGTAGCTCAATGAAAATTAACTGTAAGTGCTTGATAACGTCTTTATTTTCTTCGCTATTTTTTACCAGTTGGTAATGGTGATACCACTCTTTGCTATCGTTATCATAGGTATCAGCCACAAGACCTAAGCCGTATACGGGTTGTAGAAACTTATAATCCTGGCCTTTTTGTAACTGCTTAACAATGGCTTGACTAGCACCGAATAACAAACGTTGTTTAAAGCCATCGGTCCAGTTAATTTGCATTTCTACAATGAATACACGCCCAGATGCATCTTTGCATTTAACATCCGCAATGGTCCGCTTAAACGTTGGAATGGCAGGCACTTGCTCAGTAGGTAAAGGAGTGAGCTCAACAATGGGATTATCTTCTTCCAGTGGCAAAACAGCATTTAACAAACTTTTCAATAAATGAGGATGATCACCAAATATTTTCTTAAAAACAATGTCTGCTTTAGGGTCTAAATAACGCGGCATAACCAACTACCATTCAGTGAAAAAGTTTTTAAATTATACACCTATCCATTCAAACCGTCCATTTTCCTTTTTAAATCGCAGGGTGTTGCACTTCACTTGTGAAAAAGCGGCATTTTAATAAAGTCGAAACAATTACAACAATTATGAAGTCAAACAACTATCCTATTTTTAAAACGTTCAGGTGACAACCCACAATAACTCATTTAATTTCAGCAGCTTATTTTCTAAAAGCCTACTAAGTTACTGCTATTTATACTCATACTTTGACGCAATTGCGCAGCCATAAGCGCTTTAGCACGAGCCCCCCCCCTTTATGACCGCGTGCGGTCATGAAGCATTTACTTTCCATTTGAATTTAGGGATATCGTCAAAATGTCGTACAAATGCAACTTTTGGAAGTGGGTCTACACGAGTTATTTAAAACCTGAGTTATTGCTTTTGATTAATAGGAAAATCTACCAACAGATAATTGGTACTTCGTCCACCTTCTGCTGATTTTTTTAATGCGTTGATGGCGACAAGCTGATTAATGTCTCTTGAGGCTGTATCTTGAGAGCATTTGATTATTTTGGCCCATTTGCTGGTGGTTAATTTTCCATTAAATCCATCAAATAATAGATTTATCATGCTGACTTGTCTTTTGTTAAACGTATCCGTTGCATGTTGTTGCCAGAATTTAGCCTTATTTAATACGTGTTCTAAGATGTCATCTGATTGAGCTACCGCCTCTTTTAAACACTCTAAAAACCAAACCAACCAGTCTGATATGTCTACACTGCCTTTTTGGCATTTTTCTAAAATCTGATAGTAACCTTTACGCTGCTTACGAATTTGGGCTGACATGCTGTAAAAACGAGATGATGTTTTTTCTGCTTTGGCTAACGCCATGTCAGTAATGGCTCTTGAGATCCTGCCGTTACCATCATCAAAAGGGTGCAAGGTTACCAGCCAAAAATGTGCTATCCCCGCTTTAATAATTGGCGGTACATGCGTTTGATCATCATTAAACCATTGACAAAATTTCTGAAGTTCATGAGTGAGCTCTTTAGCGTCTGGCGCCCTAAAGTGCACTTTTTCACGCCCATAACCACCAGACACCACTTGCATAGGCCCCTCACTGTCGTTACGAAGTGCGCCAGGATTTATTAGCATCAATCCATTAATGCTGTTTGGAAAAAGCCATGAATGCCATTGGCATAAACGCTCAATGCTAATGTCTGCCTGATGTTTTTGAGTGGCATCTAAAAGCATTTCAACAATGCCATCAACGTGCCTATCTACAGGCAAAACACCGCCGATATCAATGCCTAAGTGACGAGCTACCGATGAGTGCACTTCCATTGCATCTAACTGAAGACCCTCAATACTCGAGCTTTGTATGATTTCGGTTGTTAATGCCTCACGCGTCGCTTTCTCTTTAATTTCAAAACCTAAGCTCAGCATTTTCCCATTCATGAGGCCTTGCTGATAAGCAATATCAATTAATATTTTATCAATTTCTTGCTTATCCCAAGTAAAATTAGGCCACTTTAAACGATTATAGATGTACACAACCCAAGCCTCCGACGCTAAACAAGGAGAATAGACGAGATAATCTCCGCATAATATAAGGAGATTATAGATGTTAATCTCCGCAAAATCCATAAAGTGCTTAAACGCACTGTGCCTGTGATGTGTGTGGGGTAGTGCGTTGCACGCACCGCACTGTGTCTGTGATGTATAAAATAGGTGTCGAAGCAAAACACCCTTAATATATTCAGTAGATTAGAGTTTAAATCGATGGTAACTTGTTGATATCTTATCCTTAAAATCGATTTTAGGCCCCTAAAACGTGTTTTAAGCACAGTGTGAGGAAAAGACAAAAGAAGGGATACGAGATGTGTGATACTTATAACAAAACGACTACATGTATAAGTTTTGTAAAAACTCTTTTGCGCTGATAAGTTTTAAGTCTTCTACCATGCGCGCGTAACGCAAACGATGCACCACTTGCACAGCCGGTAATTTATATTTTTCATGGAACGTATGGAGTGATTTACTGATGGTTTGATCGCCCTGCTTGACTTCGATTATCTGCTCAATGACATTATCTTTAATCACCGCAAAATCTACTTCTAGGCCGTCTTTAGTACGTAAATAATGCAAGGCATACTCTTGTGCCAAATTATCAATTTTTGCGTATACGTGCTTAAGCAAACATAAGCCAACAAGGTTTTCTAAGCGTTCTCCCTCACCACCGTCCACTAGGGCGTGTTGACCATTCATTTTGAAGCGCTTGACCTAACTGGTCTTTGTTCTA
>CAWVYD010000041.1:0-11991 GCA_963934185.1 uncultured Legionellaceae bacterium
GGGCTTACCTCTTAATTACCAATATAGCTCAATTGAGACTTACAACGCCCTAGTATTTCAGCAGAATGAGGCTGATTAGTTTTTCTTTTAAAACAAAGCTAGAGGTAACAATACTTTCCTTCACAATGTTGAGAAAAATAATTATACTGGCTCAATTTTTTAGTATAGGTAGGTGTACTGATGTTCCCAATACGGAATATGGCAAAGGTAGTTATTACCTTATTTTTAATTCTTTTATGTTTACCTCTTTTTCGGCAAGGTATGTATATTGATGGCGTTTGGTATGCGGCAATTGCTAAAAATATGGCAGCTGGCTTAGGCAGCATTTGGGACCCTGCACTATCAAAAACAATGTTTTTACATTTTCGAGAACATCCCCCATTAGCAATCGCGATGCAATCAATCTTTTTTCAATTGCTTGGCGACGGGTTTTGGGTTGAGCGATTATATTGCATGCTGCTAGGAATGTTTCAGATTTTTGTGGTCTTTAAATTATGGAATCAAGATTTAAATTCTAAACGTGTTGGGATCAGTAAAACCAGTTTGTTATGGTTTTTATTGTTGTGGTTAATGATCCCCGTCAATATTGGTATGTATAAAAATAACTTGTTAGAAGCAGGTTTAACGTTATTTTCTACCTTAGCTTGTTTTGGTCTCATTCGAAATTTTCAATCAACAAGCGCCTTTATGTTGGCATCGCTTTTCTCAAGCATTTGTTTAATTGCTGGATTTATGTGTAATGGGCCTACGGTATTGTTCCCTTTGGCTATCCCTTTTTTACACGGCTGGTTAATTGATAGACAGCCTATGAAATTACTCATAACTCGTACTTTACTCTTGACCGTTATTGCGGGACTTAGTTTTTTATTCTTTTTTATATTATTTCCAGATGCGCTTTTAAACCTAAAAGGCTATTTTAAAATACAGCTGATGGCCGCCATTACAGGCAAGCGGGATCTGTCTTATACTGGCTTGGGACATTTCCACATTGTCACCATTTATTTTCAAAATTACATATGGCTGTCCTTAACAGGCTTGGTTGCCATTGCTTTGCAGGCGCGAGTTAGTCAGCAGTCATTTATTAAATTGTTAACGTCACACAGCAAGTCACCATGGTTTCGCTTTTATTTTCTGTTATCTTTATGTGCTTCTTTGCCGGTTGGGATCAGTCATCGGCAGGATTTTCATTACATTGCAGCTTCTTCGCCCATTGTTTTACTGGGCATGATGCACTTAACACATCATTCCTTTCTTACGCTAGCGGCACATATGGAAGCCCAGCCAATAACGGTATTATCAAAAAATATCAGGAGGTTATTAACCGTAATACTTGTTTCTTCTCTTGCTGTGGTTGTGCATAAATCTGGTGGCTACAATAGGGATCAAAAGCTAATTGAAGATGTTAAACAGGTAGCAGCATTTTTACCCAAAGGTCAGTTGATTAAAGGCAGTCCACAAACATTAGGTAATTTTGATGTACCTTTAAGTTTTGCCCGTTATTCATTTGTCAGCTTTCTTGATCCAAACAATAAGAATGATCCATTATCCAGCCAATATTATGTTTATTATCCGAATGAATCATTACCTAGTGACTATGAGCCCGTTGAAATGGGCTTGAGATTTTTTAGGTTGGCTCGGCTATCTGTCAGCGCCAACATAACAAAATAATATTGAAGGCTAACCCACACATTTTCATGGGAGTTTGGTTATATACTGCGCGCAGTATAGTTCGGACCGATGCAGCCAAGAGGCGGCTTGTTTTTGCTCCCTTTTTGAGGACGATCGGTAATTAACATGCAGCACAAGCGCGGTCGTATTTTCCTGCCCTAAACACCAGTGGCTGATTACCGCATGATTATTGTGAAAAGAGTTAAAGGTTCCGCGGTAGACGTAAAGGGTAGGTAAAAAAAACTCTAAAAAATATCTTTATGTTCGGAGTGTGTCATATCGACACATAAGAACGTAAAAATCACACCATCAAGAAGCAACGATATAAAAGGCAAATTTTCAAAAAGCCAAAAGGTTTGCTAGGCTTATCATTGTATTGATAATTTTTTGGAGATGACTGATGACGAAGAAAAAAGAAACCTGTGGTACTTGCCCTTATCAAGAAGCAAAACAAGCCATTGCAAAAGCGGAAGATGATTTTTCGAAAATGTTAGATAAAGGCATGATGCAATGCACCAAAGCTGCAATCGCTTTAAGGAAAAAGAAAGATAAATTGTCAGCAATGCGAAAGAAAAATGTCGATAAGAAAAAAGTATTAACAGCCAAAATCAAAACGAAATCAACGGCAGCTTCAATAAAACAATTAGACAAAGTAAAAGAAGCATTAAGCACTTCAGTCAGTCAATTATTTGATCTAAATGAAGAATTTAATGGTGTTAAGCATGGCTTAACTAAAATTAAATCATTGCAAAAACAACGTTCTGTAGAAGCCAATCTACTTATTAAGTTTCGTAAACAACAAGAGAAAAAAACAGTCAAAAAAAAGAAAGTCGTAAAAGCGTCTAAATAGTCATCGTATCTTTTTTCTTCACAAGTCATTATCTATACCCGCCATAAACCAAGCCTTCAAATGTCTGAAGGTGATTTCCCTCCTCACAGCACTATCGTTTCTGCGTAGTAGACGGGTTACTACTTAGTCGCAATAGAACGGTGAGAGGAAAACTCACATAACAGATACTTGGAACGTTTGATTTACGACGGGTATACACCGACGTCTTTTCAATATGCAGCGTTTCTGCATTGATATTTGTGTGTGGTAAATCCATTGTTCACTCACCATAGAACAAGCGATACCCAAACTCCTTGGAAAGACAAGTTTTAGCTTCGACAATACGCCCACCTTTATTTGCGTTGGGTATAGATAGAAGGCAGGCTTAATCTAACGTCTTATCTGGGCTTAAAATAGGCACGTAAAATCACGGTATTTGACTTTATTATAGCGAAGTGGATTGGACGTTTTCTTCAGCCATTTGTTGTTGGTTTTCAATGAGCGCGGCTAATTTAAAGTGGTGATAATTTCTTTGCGTATACCAGAGGCTAATGCCAGCATGACTGTATTCTTGTCTGCTTGGTATGAGCACCACTTTGCACATTTCGTTAAAGGTTACTTTCTTTTTATCATTGTCTTTATTATTAATCATTTTAAACTCAGTCTTTGTTGAATGAACCAGTCTATATAATTTATATTAAGCGAATCATTTAATCTGTCATTTACATGATTACTCTTGGGCGTGTTTTAAGGCCATAAACTAAAAAAGCCAAAATTGATGGAATAAATGGATAGATTTAATGACGGAAAGTTAAATAGAAAAAAATGTCAGCATTGGTTCAAACGGATAATCGCACGGAAGACAAGATGCTGAGTGCTCGGCGTTATCATGCGCGTTCTTTCATTGCTTGGGATAAAAATGAAAGAGCGCTGCTTCAAATGTTCATTCAAATTGGATTTTCAGAAGAGGCCTTATCTAAAAAATAAGCGTGTTCAAAAACCGCAATTGATGACCGCGCGCAGTATAGTTAAAGGAATAAACCCCATGGCTAATAAAACAGTGAAGCCTGTGTTTGGCAAACAGCAGACGAAATATCATTTCCGTTGGGTATATTACTCCTTGAGCATCGTCGCGTAATGAAGGGAAGTGTATTTTTTAGACTTTCTTGCTTTAAATTGGTAAAAAAACGGAGAGCTAACCAGGTTCCCTTGAGTATTTTTTCATAAATTTAACGCAAGTAAGACAGCCAATTCGCTTTCAGGCATTATGAGATGAATTGTCGACAGCCTCTAATCTCACTACAACGTATTTCGCGCTTCGTATAGCCTTTCTTCAGTGCCGATGTCATGCCATATTTCCGTTGATAATTCAGCGGAAACAATGTTCGCATTGGCTTTTTCTTTAATCAATGATGTGACGGAATATTTTTCAATCGGACAGTTTTTGAAAAAATCAGGGTGGTAAACAGCAATGCCTGAAAAGGTGTACTTGTTTAAGTCTTCACGATTACTCAGCATGGCATTATCGATGGCGTAGTCACCTCTTGGGTTGTGGGCTGGGTTCTTTACCAATACCAGATGCGCTAGGGATGGGTCTAATATTGGCAGTGTTTTAAAATTAAAGGGACAATAAATATCGGCATTGACGGTGATGAAAGGTTCATCACCTAAAAGAGGAAGTGCATTAACAATGCCGCCGCCTGTTTCTAAGCCGCCTTCTTTTTCTTTTGAATAGAAAATATTAACGCCAAATGCTTGGCCATTACCGACGTATTGCTCTAACTTGTTGCTTAAATACGCGGTGTTGATGACGATGTCATTAATGCCGTGACGTTTCAAATTTAAAATGTGATGCACGATGAGAGGTTTACCATTAATTTCAACCAGGGCTTTTGGCGTTGTTTCAGTTAATGGCATAAGACGTTCGCCGCGACCGGCTGCTAGGATCATTGCTTTCATTGATAACTATAACCTTTTTATTGTTTGGGCTAATTCCCTTAAGTTAGGTTCTTTATCGGCAAGGTGTTGCACATACTTTAGTGTTCTTGGAATGTATTTTAAATAATTGGGCTTGTCATAGAGGTGAGCCAAGCGAGCAAAAATGCCAATGGCTTTTAGGTGGCGTTGAACGCCAGTTAATTCAAAGGCTTGGTGAAAGTTGCTTTGATTAAGACTGCTGCAATCTAAATAGTATGTTAGCCAGTCGGTTACTTTGTTTCCGGGCCAGTCGATGTAGCAGTCTTTTATGAGTGAGACCAAGTCATAACTGGCAGGGCCAAGCATGATGTCTTGATGATCAAGAATGCCAACACCGCCATTATCCAGCACCATTAAATTGCGGCTGTGGTAATCACGATGCATGGGAACGTATGCTTGTTTTAAACAAGCATCTATTAAGTACTCAAATGCGGTGTTTAAATTTGCTTTTTTTATGCCGCATTGTTTGTCTAAAAACCAATCGCTAAAGAGCATTAATTCACTCTCAATATGGCGGCGGTGAAATACGGGTAAGTCTTGAACGCTGGTTTTTTCTTGTAACGTGATGAGCGCATCAATGGCTCGTCGATACAAGGTATCGGCGGTTTCATGGTTGAGGCGGCTTAAATAATCCGTGTTGCCAAAGTCATCCAACACCAAACAGCCTAATTCATTGTTTTGATGGTGAATACGAGGCACACGTAAGCCGCTGGCAAGTAAGCGTTCGGTTGAGTTGATAAACGGCTGTACTGGCTCGGTTATCGGCGGTGAGTCCATGATGATGTAGGCTGTGTTATTAAAGGTCGTGCGGAAATAGCGACGGAAACTGGCATCACCATTAATTGGGCTTAGCGTTATTTTAGTGTTTAAAAAGCGGGTATTCAACCAGCGCTGGATGTCGTTTTTTCTTAGGTCGTGACTCATAGGGCTTTATTCTCGTTATTTTTTTCGCTGAGCTTATCAAATTTGCCGCAATTGGTGTATCTTTGCTGTTTTATCTTATTAATGAATTTCATATTCTTATGTTTGTTTTCCTTGTTATTAAAAGAGTACCCATTTGTTTTTTGCTCGTAACAATGTGTTTTTTGTCGGTTATTGCTCAGGCGGGGAACGTCCAGGCAAATGAAACAAAGGTTGAAACCGTGCGTGCATGCGTTCCATTTAATCGTAGTAATGATGTGTTAATGAATCAATTACAATGGGCTAACAATGGCGAGGGATTGTGTGGCGGCGCTTATAAAACACATACCATTGCGCCGGTTTCGGGGTTTCAGCTAACGGCCGATGATTTGAATTTAGCCTTAAGTGGGCGGTCAACCGTGCGCGGTAAGGTAAGAGTCAAGCATGAAGACAAAGAGCTTTCCGCTGATTTGGCGCATACCTATCGACAAGATGACAAAGTAACCAAAGTCGAGCTCATTGGTAATGTTATTTTTGAAGAACCAGCGCATCGCATGCTTGCGAGTAAAGGCGAGTTTGATGTTCAAAATTATTCCGGTACGTTAGAGGACGTATTATATCGGTTGTTGCTGGTATCTGATGAGATGGCGCTTTTAAAACAGGTCAACCCTCTAACAGCGTGGGGCCAATCATGTAACATGCATCGAGACGGCAAGGGTAACTTAACCTTAAACCAAGTGTCCTATTCAACCTGTCCACCAGGTTTCAAATTTTGGCATCTTAAAGCAGATAAATTAACGTTATTAAAAAAAGAATCAAAGGGAGTGGCTCGTAAAGCGGTGTTATACATAAAAAACACCCCCGTTTTTTATGTGCCTTACATCAGCTTTCCATTAGACACCAAGCGAAAATCAGGATTTTTAGGCTCAAAAATGGCCATGACTAGCCAAAATGGCTTTGATTATCGTGTGCCTTATTATTTAAATTTATCACCTAACATGGATGCCACGCTCTACCCACATTATTTAAGTCGACGCGGCTTAATGATGGGAGGGGAGTTTCGTTATTTGTTTGAACGTGACTCCGGTCTGACCCAAGCGCACCTATTAATGGGTGATAAAGCCTTTAAAACGTTTAAACAATCAAACCTTTGGCTCGCGCCGCAATTAGCAACGCTATCAGACAATCGTTACAGCATAAAATGGTTGCATAACAGTCAATTGACGAAGGATTTAGATTTGCACATCGATTTAGAGACGGTGTCTGACGATTATTATTTGCAAGATTTCAATCATAATTTATCGATGGTTGGGGCAAATCAGCTCTTAAGACAAGCAAGCCTTAATTACCAGACGGAGCATTGGAATTACAAAGCAGTGTTGCAAGATCATCAGACGTTGCATCCATTTAATCAGTCCACTATTCTGGGTGTTTATGCACGTTTCCCCTCTTTAACTGCGTTAGGAGCTTATCGAGACTTACCGTTTAATTTGTTGTTAACCATGTTGGGGCAGTTTGATAATTTTGTTTGGCAAGGGGATGACTCATTAACTAAGCCACAAGGCGAGCGTTATCATTTTGCACCCACGCTTAGCTTGTTAAAACGTTTCTATGGCGGGTATGTTAAACCCGCATTGACGCTTAATAGCAGCCATTATTCATTAAAGCATTATAATAATCAGCAAAACACAGTCACGCGATTGTTGCCAGTTTCATCGATAGACATGGGTTTATTGTTTGATAAGCCTTTCGTTAATAAATGGCGCCAAACGCTTGAGCCGCGTTTGCTTTATTTATATGTACCTTATGCCAAGCAATTTGACGTGCCAATGTTTGATTCGGGCTATTTGTTTCCGTCTTATGATGAATTATTCCGTACCAATCGTTTTGCAGGGTTTGATCGCATTGGCGATGCTAATCGACTTTCAATGGGGTTAAAAAGCCGTTTCATCGATGCCAGTGGCACAGAGCAGTTAGTTTTAAGCGTTGGTGGCGCTTATAAATTTAAAAAAGAGCGCGTATTTGGTTGTCAAAATTTTGAAGGGATAGCGTGTAATGATTCCGCTGATAGAGTGGGTTATGTGTCATCTCAAGTTGGCTTAGGGGCAACTCAGATTCAAGCCGATGTAACGTTAAGCAACCATTTAAATGTATTAAGCAGCATTGCTTACGATCTTCCAGGAAAAAAAGTCAACAATGCCATGGTTAATTTTCACTATGAGCCAAAGCCCAATCATATCATTAATGCAGGTTATGGCTTTGTCTTGAACGGCGATCCAACGCAGCTAACGAATGTCGCCCAACCGGATATCAATTTACATCAAATTCGTTTATCCTACGCATGGCCATATAATGCCCATTGGCGAAGCATTGGTGCGTGGAGTTATAATGTGTCCCACTCATTCGCAGCGTCTTACTTATTAGGCTTACAATACGATGATTGTTGCGTGGCACTTCGTTTGCTTGGCGGCCGTACGTATCTTTATTACAGTGCTATGGGAGGACCAACTTACGGTAATAACGTCTACCTTCAGGTGTTATTTAAAGGCTTAGGCAGCGCTTCAAACAGCGATCCAAAGGGCGAGATAAGTAACTTTTTGCCTACATTTAAAGATGAATTTTAGAGAGGTTTGAATGACTTTTTTTCGAAAAATAGCAAGTGCATTATTATTTTGTTTGGCAAGTGCGCCAAGTGTGATGGCTGAGCCAATTAATAAAATTGTAGCGGTGATTAATGATAATGTGATAACAAGCCAAGAATTAAGCGAACAAGTGACGCGGCAGCAAGCACAATTTAAGCAACAGCGCGTTGCTGAACCTAATATGAAAGTATTAAAAACACACGTATTAAAACAGATGATTGATGTTGAAGTTCAGCTTCAACTAGCGCAAAGCAACGGCCTTGAAATCAGCGATGGCCAGGTGGATAAAACCATTAAGAACATTGCTGAAAACAACAAAGTCTCGTTACAGGATATGAAAAAAACCATTCTTCGTTCGGGAGAAACATGGAAAACGTATCGGGATGGCATACGTAAAGAAGTGCTTTTATCAACACTACAACAAAAAAGCGTGGGTCAAATTAGCGTGACTTCTGCGCAAGTTAATGATTACCTCAAAGCCAATAAAGCGCAAGCGACGTTGCAATATCATGTGGAAGATTTATTGATAACTTTACCTGAAGCGCCTTCATCGGATCGCTTAGCATTAACGATGAAACAGGCCAGTGAATTAATGGCTCGTTTGAAAACTGATTTAGCGTTTAAAAGTGCTGAAGTTACTTTGCCAAGTGGCGTTGTAACCATTAAAAGTGCGGATTTAGGCCTGCGTTCGCTAGCAGCATTGCCACAGATGTTTGCTGAGCGAGTCGTTAGTATGAAAAAAGGTGAAATAACTGGACCTATTCGTGCTGCTAATGGACTTCATATGATTAAAGTAACGGACATTAAAGGTGATTTTTCGCCTCAAATGGTAACGTTATTTCATGTTAAGCATATCCTTTTAAAATCTGAAACAGGCGTTTCGTCAGAGCAGCAAAAACAAACCTTAAATGGCTTAGCAAAACAGCTTAAACAGGGTAAAACGTTTGAAGAATTAGCAAAAAAATATTCTAAAGATTTTGCAAGTGCTAAGCAAGGTGGCGATTTAGGTTGGCTGCATAAAGGTGAAACGGTGCCAGAGTTTGAACGTGCGTTTGAAGCATTAAAATCGGGTCAACTTAGTGCACCGGTGAAAAGTTCATATGGATGGCATTTAATTAAATTGGTTGGCCGTAAACAAGTGGATGATTCAAAAGCATTTCAAAAGCAAAAGATTAAACAAGCGTTGTACCAAAGAAAATTTGGCCAAGCGGTTGAAGAATGGTTGGTACAGTTAAAAGCGGGCGCTTACGTTAAAACGTATCTTTAGTCGATACTCCGTAGCGCAGTGTTATTTTTTAAAAACATTACGCTGAAGAACGTATACTGTGCGCGGCCATAAATAAGCGTGTTCAAAAACTGCAATTTATGGCCGCGCGCAGTATAGAGTAAGAATAATTTTTTTAGGAATAATAGAACGTGACAATCGTTATCACAAGTGGAGAGCCAGCCGGCATAGGGCCAGACATTATTTTAAAAGCAGCAAGCAAGCAGGCACTGCCATGTGTTGTGCTGGGTGATATTGATTTATTTCGTCAACGTGTCGTGAAGCTGAATTTGTCGGTAAAGATTAAGCCTTTTAATGGGCAAAAATTTGCTCAAGAGGTCGGTTCGTTATTTATTCAGCACATACCATTAAAAAAATCCGTAATAGCCGGGCAGCCTGATAAAGCGAATGCTGAGTATATTTTAGCTCAGTTAGATGCAGCTGTTATGGGATGCATGAATAAGCATTATTTGGCGATGGTAACTGCGCCAGTGTGTAAATCAATTATTTGTGAGGCAGGGCACTTTTTTACTGGGCATACAGAATACATTGCCAATTTAACACAGACAAAGCAGGTCGTTATGTTGCTTGCGTGCCAAAGCATGCGCGTAGCATTAGTAACTACGCATTTGCCTTTAGCTGACGTGCCTAAAGCGATAACGCCGCATCGAGTCGAACAAACAATTTTAACGCTGCGAGCAGCTTTACAAAATCAATTTGGTATTGCTTCACCTAAAATCATGGTGGCAGGGCTTAACCCGCATGCAGGTGAAAATGGCTATTTAGGCCGTGAAGAAATTGATGTGATTGCGCCGGTATTAGCACAATTTAACCCTAATGAAGTGATCGGGCCAATGGCCGCTGATACCATGTTTACTCAGGGAAACTGTCAGAAAGTGGATGCGTTTGTTGCTATGTATCACGATCAAGGCTTGTCAGTATTGAAATACGCTGGTTTTGGTCAAGCAGCGAACATCAGTTTGGGTTTGCCCATCATTCGCACGTCAGTTGATCATGGTACGGCATTTTCAATGGCAGGTACCACAAAAGCGTGTGAAGGCAGTTTGTTGTATGCCATTGAACAGGCAGAAAACATGGTAAAACGCACGGTTATATTGCGAGCGGCATAGAGTAATATTTGTTTTTGGCTATACCTTATCGCCAAAGAGGTTGGTTGTAATTGATGCCTGTCGAGCTTATGGCGGGCATTGCTGCATGCCCTCTTCCAATGCATAGTGGAAGTGTAATTTATAGGGTGTTAGGTTGGCGTTTATTATGTCGCGATAATCGCATTGGACCTTGAATTGACAGCGATCTACTGGGAGCTGTTGATGTCTCTATTTTACCAGAACACCCTAAAAATTACACTTTCAGGCGCGCATAGTTGACGCAGGTTTAATTCAATATTTCATGTGATAATGCTGTTTTTACCAGCTCGTTTAAGCTTATATTCCAACAATAAATGCTTTTTAGTAGATTTCTTCGTCGACGCTGATGTTAAAAGCTCCTTTAAATGGTTTTTCTGGCACAATACTTTCTTGCTCGCAAGTTAAATTAAAAGTAGTTGTTCTTGAAGATTATCAATTTCCTGTTCCCAAAAGTTACTTTGATAGAAATGAAGATAAGTCCGTTTAAAAGCAGGATCATCAGCACGGCGAGAAAGCCAAGTTGCAAAATTAACATAACGCATTGCTCGAAGAGGCTCAATAAGCCTCAAACTTGAATAATCAAAATCAAGAAATACTTCGTAAGCGTCCAGTAAAATTTGGCGTTTATATTCCGCATCATTATCTTGTCCCGGCACTAATAACCAAATATCCTGAATGGGAGGCCCCATCACCATGTCATCGAAGTCAATCAATAAAGCAGTATCCTCTTGCCATATAATATTACTCAGGTGACAATCTCCATGAATTCGTTGTAAACAAACGTTATCAAAAAGAGGTAGTATTTTCTCCAAAAGTTGCAAAACGATACCTTTGTACCTTGCTTCAAAGTCACTTGGGATCACTTTTAGGCTTAATAAATTTTTTAGATTTTGATTAAGATAAACCTCTGGTGTCATTTTAATTCGGGTTGTTGCTATTGTTTGTTTTCCAATCAAATGAAGTCTTGCTAGTAATCGACCTAATTGCGCTAGTTGGCTTTCATTTAACTCATCATGAGAACGTCCTCCTTCTTTTTTAAAAAAAGCGTAATAAATATTAAGAGAGGGTATTACAAATAAAGATTCGTCATTAATTTCAAGTGGTGCAATGACGGGGACTTCTGATTGATTTAACGATTTTAAAAAAACATGCTCTTCAATAATTTGCTCCCTTGACCATCGGCCAGGACGGTAAAATTTACAAATAACACTGGTTTCTGAAGATTGCTCATTAGTCTCAATCCCAAGATCATAAACACGATTCTCCATACTATTTAGAATATTAATTGCGCCTGTTGGTTTAAGTCCCGCATTACTAACAGCATCTAAAATCACATCAGGACGTAGATCATAAAAATACTGTGTTGAAATGTTTCCCCAAATCGATGTCATTTTGTATATACTCCTAATCAATTCGACTAATTTATGATATGAACACCTCGACAGTTCTAAATTAAATCATTTTTAACGAGACTATAGAGCGTGTTGACCATTCGTTTTGGAGTGAATGAGTAGGCTGGTTTTAGTGATATCTGTTTAAAAAAGCATTTAAAAACGCAAGAAT
>CAWVYD010000042.1:0-11947 GCA_963934185.1 uncultured Legionellaceae bacterium
ATAAGCTTACTTACGCCTCAATAAGCACAGCTTATAAAATATGGGCCGTTCTATAGCGAACGAATAGTGGATGACTCACGCATAAATATCAAAGCTAAAATGTCCCATATTCATTTCCGCTGGGTATCGTTAGGCGCGTGCCTGATGAGTGGCTATGAGCATAGGCAGATATGTGATAAGGGTCTGTCATCAATTAGACAGTTCAGTTACAAATGCTGCCTACTTGCTTAAAAACAGAATAAGACTCTTCATGTAGCCGGGCTACACATCAGCATATTTTTCTAATTTTAATCTAAGCAACTAACCTTTTCACTTTGAACGGCTAATCAATGACAGGCCCTCGTTCCGAAGAAGGTTCGCAACAACGCTAGGGAGTAATTAAATAAAGGATGGCGCGCCCGGAAGGATTCGAACCTCCGACACCTTGGTTCGAAGCCAAGTACTCTATCCAGCTGAGCTACGGGCGCATCTAGAAGCTATGTGAATGGTCGATCTCTTTGTTGGATTTCTTTTTGTCTCAATCACTGACTGTACCTCGACTCATTCAATAAAAATAAAATCCGCCTCGACCTCAACCACTCACATAGCTTCTAATTTTGTGAGCAGCCGATCTCTTTGCTGGATTTCTTTTTATTTCAATCTTAATTAAGCAATTAAGCAAAGAGTTTATATCAACCTAAATCAATTCGATTGGTGACTGATTCTTTATAAAAGTCAAAAAAAAATCGCACAGGGCAACCTTTAATTTCTTTCGCAATATGGTGGGCCGTATTGGATTTGAACCAATGACAAAGAGGTTAAAAGCCTCCTGCTCTACCAACTGAGCTAACGGCCCGGAAGAGACGCTCATAATACCTCTTTCAGAAAAAAGAACAAGCTTTTTTTTCATTATTTTTCATTTTATTTTATAATCGAACAAGCCAAAACCATCGAAGCCAATAATGAAACCATAAGATCAATATGGTTGCATTTACGGGGGATCAGCGTATCCTCCCGCCTTTGATCAAAACACTTACATGATTGCCAATGCTTGTATTTATACACATATTTTTATTTTCAGTGAGCAACTTATTCGTTCAGTACCATTTTGATTTATGGGGTTATCACACCACTTATGGTGCCTTTACCTACCCCTTTATCTTTATAGTGACTGATTTAACTACTCGCATTTATGGCACGGCATTTGCTCAAAAAGTCATCTACCAAGCCATGTTGCCTGCACTTTTCATCTCTTTTCTCATTTCGTTTATGGCACATAAAGATTTATCCTCTTTAGGATTGGTGAGTCGCATATCGCTCGCCTGCTTTGCTGCTTATGGTTTAGGTCAATTAATTGATATTTATTTATTTAATCGGATCAGACAATCCACCAAATGGTATTGGGCACCTATCATTGCTGGCACCCTTAGCAACGCAGTTGATACCTACCTTTTTTTCTTCATTGCCTTTTATCACTCAACTCAGCAATTTTTTGCACTTTACTGGGTCGAAATAGCAACCGTTGATTTAGTGTTTAAATGCCTCATTAGCACCTTTACATTTGTGCCTTTCTATGGATTATGCCTTAAGCTACTTCATAGAAAGCATCCCCTTCTTATGACAATTAACCCCACGTTAAGGTAAACTCTTTGCTATGTTTTTTATAAGTGATGCCTCTACTAATGACGACCACAACCATTGATAATTTAATAAATGATCCAAACATCAAAGTGCTTAAACGAGTACCCGAAAATTTCCCAAAACAAGAAAGCAATGACACGCAATATTTTACTGCTGCCGTTATTGATTTAGAAACCATGGGCCTTAATCCTCTAACGGACGAAATCATTGAAATTGGCATATTATGGTTTCACTTTGATAACACCAATGGCATCTTAGGCATTAGTCATACTTATAATTCCTTACAAGAACCGACAACAGCCATTGCCGAAGAGATCACCAAAATTACAGGCATTACGAATGAGGATGTCAAAGGGCAAAACATTGACTGGCCCCTTGTTAGTGAGCAACTGCAACAAACGCACCTAGTTATCTGCCATAACAGTCAATTTGATCGAAATTTTCTTGAATGCCAAACGCCTAGCGACATTAGAAACATCATTAATAACATGGCATTTGCATGCAGCATCAAAGACATTAACTGGCGTAATAGAGGCATTGAAAGCAGTAAACTTGATTACCTAAATTTTAAACTTGGGTATTTTTACGATGGGCATCGCGCGTTAAATGACTGCTACGCAACCTTTAATCTTTTCATGCAAGAACAAGGTGCCTTTGAAGAACTTAAACTTAACGTTCGCAAAAAAGAAACCTTAATCGTTGCTGAAAATGCCCCATTTAGTAAAAAAGATCTTCTTAAGAAAAAAAGATACCGCTGGTCCGATGGTCAAGGGACATTACCAAAAGCATGGTGGTCTACGCTTTCAAATGATGAATTAGACAGTGAATTGGCTTGGCTTGACGATGAAATATACGGTCGTAAAGGCGCATCACAATCCTTACCGATGGTTGAGATCACCGCGCGGAAACGCTATTCACTAAGAGCGCTTACAATGGACATTACCTAAAAAACAGAATCTTTCATAGCCTAAACCACTCTTTTTTGCTTTAAAAAAGGTCATGAAATCATAACCTTTTTACTGTATAATAATATCCAAAATAACATTGGAGATAACCATCATGAATCGTGTCGGTCAAGATACCCTAAACACCAAAGCCACCTTATCCGTTAATGGAAAAGCTTATCAATACTTCAGCTTAGAAAGAGCTAAAGCGCATTTCCCTAATATTGACCAACTGCCGTTTTCCCTAAAAGTTTTATTTGAAAACTTGTTACGTTTTGAAGATAACAGCACCGTTACAACCAATGACATTAGAGCCATTGCTGATTGGCTTGATACCAAAAGCTCCAGCCATGAAATTGCTTACCGCCCTGCGCGCGTATTAATGCAAGATTTTACTGGCGTTCCTGCCGTTGTTGACTTAGCCGCCATGCGTGATGCTTTGTCTGCTTTAGGTGGTAACCCAGATGATATAAGCCCGCTGTCTCCTGTTGACTTAGTTATCGATCACTCCGTTCAAATTGATAAATCTGGCACGAGTGATTCGTTATTTCAAAACACCAAAATGGAAATGGAACGAAATTTTGAACGTTATGAATTTTTACGTTGGGGCCAAGACGCCTTTGATAATTTTCAAGTTGTTCCTCCTGGCACCGGTATTTGCCACCAAGTTAATTTAGAGTATTTAGCAAAAAGCGTTTGGTCTTCAGAACTAAATGGCGAAACATATGCCTACCCAGATACCCTCGTCGGTACCGACAGTCACACCACCATGGTTAATGGTTTAGGTGTATTAGGCTGGGGCGTTGGCGGCATTGAAGCCGAAGCGGCCATGCTTGGTCAACCTATCTCCATGCTTATTCCAGAAGTGATTGGCTTTAAACTTGAAGGCAGATTAAATGAAGGCATCACCGCTACGGATTTGGTATTAACCATTACTAACATGCTTAGGGCGCGCGGCGTTGTTGGTAAATTTGTTGAGTTTTATGGGCCTGGTTTAAAACACTTACCTTTAGCGGATAGAGCAACCATCTCAAACATGGCACCTGAATATGGCGCAACTTGTGGCTTTTTCCCCATCGATGGTGAAACGCTGCGTTATTTAGAACTATCAGGACGCGATGAACAAACACTAGCATTGGTTGAAGCTTATGCCAAAGAACAAGGTTTTTGGCGTCATGAAGAGGCTGTTGATCCCGTTTTTACCGATTCAATGACACTGGATATTTCAACCGTTGAGCCAAGCCTTGCCGGCCCTAAACGCCCACAAGACAGAGTGAACTTAAGCACTTTACCCATTGCGTTTGATACTTTTTTAGACGCAGCAGGAAAAAGCGACGAACAAGAAAAAGAATTTACAGTTAAAGGCAGCGATTATTCAATGCATCATGGCGATGTCGTCATTGCATCCATCACCAGTTGCACCAACACATCAAACCCCAGCGTATTAATGGCCGCTGGTCTTGTCGCTCAAAAAGCCCGCGCTTTAGGCTTACAAAGCAAGCCATGGGTCAAAACATCCTTAGCACCTGGCTCCAAAGTAGCACGCGATTATTTAGACCATGCTGGACTTCAAAGCGAACTTGATGCCATGGGCTTTCACATTGTTGGTTACGGCTGCACCACCTGCATTGGAAATTCTGGCCCACTTGCTGATGACGTTACTAAAACCATCATTGATAATGATTTAGTCACCTCTTCTGTATTATCAGGCAATCGAAACTTTGAAGGCCGTGTACATCCACTTGTTAAAACAAACTGGTTAGCATCACCACCATTAGTTGTCGCTTACGCCATTGCAGGTACGACGCGCATTGATTTAAGCAAAGAACCTTTAGCAAAAGATAAAAAGGGTAACGATGTTTTCTTAAAAGACATTTGGCCTAGCAACGCAGAAGTGGCTGAAAAAGTAGAGCAAATCACCAATGAAATGTTTAAAAAAGAATACGCTGATGTGTTTTCGGGTGATGAAGCATGGCAAGCCATTAAAACTACGCCAGGCAAAACTTACGAGTGGAATAAGGATTCAACCTACATTCAGCACCCGCCTTTCTTTGAAGGATTAACCGCTGAACCATCAAGCATTAAGCCCGTTGAAAACGCCAGCATTTTAGCCTTACTGGGTGACAGTATTACTACCGATCACATATCCCCAGCTGGCGCCATCAAAGGCGATAGCCCTGCCGGTGACTATCTGAAAAGTAAAGGCATAACCAGAAGTAACTTTAATTCCTATGGCTCACGTCGTGGTAATCATGAAGTAATGATGCGCGGCACCTTCGCTAATATTCGTATTCGCAATGAAATGACGCCAGAAATTGAAGGCGGATTCACACGTTACATTCCAAGCAATGAAACCATGCCTATTTTTGATGCTGCCATGAAGTATCAACAAGAAGGCACTCAACTTGTTGTGATTGCGGGTAAAGAATACGGCACAGGCTCCTCTAGAGACTGGGCAGCCAAAGGCACGTTATTGTTAGGCGTAAAAGCAGTCATTACTGAAAGCTTCGAACGTATTCATCGTTCAAATCTAATTGGCATGGGCGTATTACCGTTACAATTCCCACAAGGAACAACACGAAAATCCTTAGGCTTAGACGGCACCGAAACCGTAAGCATTGCCATTGATGATTTGCTAAAAGCTCAATCAAACGTGAGCGTTACCATTGTGAAAACAACCGGTGAAAGGACAACGTTTGATGCCCTATGTCGAATTGATACGAGTAATGAGCTTGAATATTATAAAAATGGTGGCATTTTGCAATACGTCCTTCGTCAAATGAGCTAGCTTGTCGACGTCTTTTTTCCGTGCGCGGCGCTGCATGCTCATTATGATTCGGTCATTTAGTTTATCTATACTTCGCGCGTGCATAAATTGCGGTTTTGAACGACGTTATTTATGCCCGCGCGAAGTATAAACTCCCTCATCAAAATGAGTATGCGCCTTGCTCGCGGCAGAAATACTTTGACGAACACTTTCATTGTTTCCCCCTACCACTGCATTAACGTATTCTTTTCTTACCATGCATGCCATCAATTAAATTATTCTTATCCCTTTGAAAACACCATTTTTCTACAATCTGCCATAGCTCACATGAATCTCTTTACGATTTAGGAGTAAACAGTGATAATCATTGCGAAATAGACTGCTCTGTTTTACATATGAAGTCATAAAATTATAAGGATAGTAGTTATGGATGAGCTCATCACACGCATGCCTAGAATGCACCGAATTAATATGTCGGAATTACTTCAACATAGACGCATTGAATTTAGTAACGTCATTGAAAAAAGAATTTTAAATTATTTAAATCGATTATTTGAAAGAGGCAAAATTCCCACCGCCTTTAAAGAACACTATGACAATTCACTCGCACAAGAACAACAAAAAAAAATATTCATTTCTGGCCTAAGAGAAAAAACACAACAGACTTTAGGCAGCAGTTCAAATAATATTGTTGCTGGCGTTGCTATTGCAGCTAATCTCGCCGGTACTGCTGCTGAAAAATTTCAAGAAAGAGAAATTCAATTATTAGAAAAACATGAAGCAAGCGAAAGACTTGAAGCTGCTCAAATGTCCGTATATGTTCCCAGCAACCGTGCGCCTATCGCTAGGTTTGTTGCAGATATATTAAGTTATCGATTTCAATTTTTATTGCTTAGATTAAATGGTGGTAATAACGGCTACATTAAATTAGCTCATTTTATGGGTGATGCCATTGAAGCGTCTGCCATAGCAAAACTTAGAGAACACAAGAATCAAATTGATGCACTTGTCGATGCTTCCATTCCTAAATCAGACAGCATTCGCTATAACAATTTTTTACCCGCTTTATCAAGCAAAGGGTTTAGAAAAACCATTGAAATCGATCCGCATACAAACGAAATGATTGAAGAATGTGGCCCAGCAGTGACCGCATTATTAGGCAAAGTTAAACACACTAAGTACTACACCATCATTGAAGCATTAAATTACCCGTACATTTTAAATGCTCGTGGACAGCTTATTACTGGTTCAACCCTTCATGAAAATAAACATCAACTGTTTAATAGTAAAAATCCATTTCCAATTATCTTGCTCGCACCCAATGAAACAACAGCGCACATTGGTCTAGAGCATGGAACCACACCAACCACACAGACCATACAAACCCAGCAACTGATTGTCCTGCAACGCTTAGTGCCAGATTTTTTAACTGAGGAAGTAAACCATAGCATTCATTCAACACATTATGCCGCCACTGAAAACCCTGCTGACATGGTCCATCTTGCAGAACGAAAAGAATATAAATGGACATTAGAACGTGTAGCCTTATGGAAAGAGCGACAAGCCGCCATTAAACTAGCCACCAAAGGCATAGAACCTCAAAAAAATGCCAGCACTAAAGCAGACCATCATGGTCTTATCAGCATGAGAACCGCCAAACTTTTTGATGCCAATCAAGCGTTTAAAGACGTTGAAAAAATGCAATTAGAAACAATGACAACGTTTGATAAACTTAATGCACTTGAAGAAAGTGATGCGCAAGCAAACCAATCCATCAATAGAAAATTAAAAAAAGAAAAACTAAACCATAAAATATTATACCTTGTGCTATCCGTTAAACAGCTTATAAAAGCTACCCAAAAGTTAGGCGTGGATGATGCTCAAAAAGAACATTATTTCAATTTAGCCATTCAAGCATTAAAAAATGCGAAACATACCATGGAAACAACTCGCGATACCCCCATTGCTGAATTTACAAAAAGAGAACGCAGCGAAAAGTTAACGAATGACACTAAAAAAATATTTAAGTTATGGCAAAAACACCTGTACTTTTGTAATGCTGCATTAGATATTACAACACAAGCAGTCGTGCCATTACAAATACCTCAAACCATCGTAAAATTTGTTTTTGATAGGGAATCTAAAAATTCAAAAAAAATCACAGAACTAATGACTCAAGCAAAACTTCAGGCTGCTCATTCAAGTCTGCTTATGGAACAAATGGCTGTTTTAATAAAATTTTCCACTTACAATCTGGGAACTAATACCTTCCTGCCATTAAAACCAACATCACAATCAAGCCCAAAATCACTGCAAGTAGAACAACGTTCTTCCCGTCATATTGGTGGATTGCTTCTCGTTGACGACGATAGTGAAGAAGAAAAATCAAGTCCGCTCAACGATGAACATTCCTTGGCAAGCGAAAGAAGTGAGTCATCTAGTTCCTTCAGTTCTCAAGCATTAAGCTTAGATGATACCCCACCTTCAAGCGAAGATAATTCTCAATCAGCCGAATTTATCAGTATGATTAAAGATGCCTTTAATGATATGAAAGTTGATAAAAAAAATCTCGTAGACATGCAGCTTGAAAAAATCACTGTTTATATAAATGGCATTAAACGATTTAAAAATGGCATTTATGCCTCTCTTGGTATTGATGCCATCCATGGTGGGATTGTGTATGCAAATCAACAACCTGTCGAACTTAATTCGAGTCAACTTAAAATCGCCATCATGGCAAACACAACCTTACAAGAAGCGGAAATAAATCAGACCGAAGCGATTAAGGCAAGAAAAAGAGCCTTAATGATTTTTCCTTTTCACAAAAGAAATATTGCGAGACAACAAATAATAGACCGTGAAATTCAATGTACCAAACAATTTCAGGATCTTATTGATTCACTGGGTGAATTAGAGCGACAATACCAAACCATCAGTAATGAGGACCAACAGTATTCTGCTGCAAGAATATTATGGACATACCGTCGCTTTCAATTAATAACAAAGCCATCGGCTTCAAAAGAAAACTTATGGGGTGAAAAGATAAGCCTCATCAATAAGATTGCCCAAGCCTATGAAGACAATATGGATAAGCACAGCCATAAGACTATGCTGAGTGCTTATCAACAAATGGAAACAGAATTAATGGCGATGGGAAAGGAAAAACCATCAACATTAAATGAAGCGTTAGAATATGCACAGATCATTAAAAATTGTAATCGACAAATAATTCATGCCGCTAATGGCGAACGTGCGGCCATACTCTCATCAGAAACCTTGGCTGAACAATTAAATCATGACATCAAACAAGCCACTAACAGCATCGATAAAATTAAAACGTCTTTAATTGATTTAACACGTAACTGCCATACATCAACAAACAGCGCCGTTAGCATCACACAAAAAAAAATTATTTTAGATAACATAGATGCACAAACTGAAATTAGTAACTTTATAAAACAATTTAATGCCCCAAAAGCATCAGCCAGATCAAAATCACGTTTAACTAAATGCGCTAGTGTTACTAAACAAGAAATCACTTGTGATACGATACAATTAAAACTGACTGAAAAAATACATGCATTAATTGATTTAGCATGCGATTCAGACCCTAAACACAAGCCCTCCCTGTTAGCGCGTATTAATGATGATCTGATTGAAAACAGCCAACACCTACCTATCAATCATCAATTTTTAAACTGGGGAGTTTGGATTATTTCAATCGCAGCAAGAACGTGTATTGTTTATCATAAAGAATTGTTGAAATTACCTTGTAAGCAGCAATTACCACCAGACAGCATAGCAGATAAAGAATTAAATTTGGCGTCACAAAGCATGCTAACCACTCGTAAGTTAATGCTTGAAGTTTATCAAGAGCTAAACCATGCCATGCTGCAAGCAAGTGATGAATATGACGAAACACTAACCACAAATCAAGAGTTGGTACTTGATGAACTTCACTGGGCAAGCCAATTAAGTATTGAAGAACAACTGGCAAGAGAGCATTTACATTACAAAAAAAAGCCCGTATCCATCATTCCTTCGATGCAGACCTATCACCATTTACAAAAGTCATATAAAGAAAAAGACAAAGCAAACCCCAATAAATCTATTTATTTTCAATTACTGGTTTACAGCACTTTATCTGTACGAAATAAACAAAACATCATTCAGAAACTTAATGGGTATCGCATTCAATTACATGAAGACAATCATTATTTTTCTGACCCTGACCATTTAAATGCTACGAGCAATACCATTAAAAAAGACATACAAGCACTTTATTTAAATATTGAAAAAAAAATTACATTAGAGAAAAAAGAAAAGTTAGTTATTACTCAGCTGGAAAAAAACCTTTCATCTCGCCTTGTTATGATTAAGATTTTTTTTCAAGATTGGAGGGATAAAACACGCGATGCTTTTCCAACCAATAGTCTTTTATCGGCTTTAAAAGAAGCTTCCAAAGTTAGAGCAAAGCAAAAACAAAAACAAAAACAAATAGAAGAACAAGCTCAAGCAGATAATGAAACAAAAGAAGAAGAGAGTTTCGAGGTAACGCCAAGTAGTATTGAAGACTTAACCCTTGAAAATATAGATGATTTATATCGGAGCATTCAACAACGAATAACGAGCATTAAAAAGAGACCTGTTGCATCCGAAATTAGCGCTGCTTACCCCACGGGAAAAAGTGATGATGACTTGAGCGGTGATGATGAACGCGACCAGACCGCTCCGCAATTCAATCGTTTAAGCCATACCTCTTTGCTTTCACAGCCACGCAAAGAAGAAAGAGCACAAAATTATAAGGCGTTTAATGACCCAAGAGGAAGCAGCAGATCGTCAAGCCAATTCTTTCGAGAGCCTCCCTCTGCCGCCACTAAAAAGCAGTCTAAAGTGCAAAGAAAAGAACAAAAAAAATCAGCGCCCAATACGGCGATAGACTACAAAAGAAAATAACTTGCTTGTCGTATCATTGAGCAGTAGAAAGACGAAAGTATACTGCTCAACCAAACGATGTTTTAACCCTTGTTATCCGTCAAAAACCACACAGAAACGTTAAGCTTTTTGATTTTACCTTTAGCTAATTTACGTTGCGCTTCGTGTACTACTTTGCTCGAAATAGCAACGTAGGTTTGCGTGGCATACACATCAATTTTACCAATGTCTGCATTTGAAATTTCGCACTCACCGGTTAAGGCACCTAAAATATCACCTGGGCGAATTTTATCTTTTTTGCCCACTTCAATCACAAGCGTTTTATTAGGCGATGTTAAATTGTGCGCATCATCATTAGGTACATCATTTAAATCGTTAAATTGACGTGCGTCATTTTGATAAATTTGCTCGGCCACTAAGGCTTTTTCTGGCGAATAAAGTGTAATGGCAACGCCTTCGCAACCTGCCCGACCGGTGCGACCAATGCGATGCGTATACGTTGTTTCATCGTGCGGTAAATCCATGTTTACCACCATGCTTAGGTTTTTAATGTCTAAGCCGCGCGCTGCAACGTCCGTTGCAACCAGTACAGAACAACTCTTATTAGAAAATTGCACCAGTACATCATTTCGTTGGTATTGTTCTAAATCACCATGAATTTCCATTGCGCCAATTTTATGCTTGTTTAATTCTTGGGTCAGCGATTTCACTTCTAATTTCGTGTTACAAAACACAATCACATTTTCAGGCTTATAATGTGAAAATACTTTTAATAAGGCCGTTAAACGCTCCTTAGGAAACACTTCATAAAACGTTTCACTGATTTGAGTGACTTGCTCTGCATCTTCCGTTTTAACGGTTATGGGATTGTTTTGAATGGCGCCACTTAATGAGGCAATTTCAAGTGGATAGGTCGCTGAAAAAAGCATCGTTTGACGCTCGCTAGGCAAATACGAAATGATGTCACTAATTTCATCATTAAAACCCATATCAAGCATTCTATCGGCTTCATCCAGTACCAGTGTGGTCAATCCGTTAAAATGAAGCGTTCGTTGATTTAAGTGCTTAAGCACGCGTCCTGGCGTACCAACAACCACATGCGCGCTGTGAGAAAGTGAGCTTTCTTGCTGCCTCATGGATGCGCCGCCGCATAAGGTTAATACTTTAATGTTATTAGCCACGCGCGCTAAGCGTCTTATTTCTTTTGCAACTTGGTCTGCAAGCTCCCGAGTGGGACACAAAACCAAAGCCTGAATTTGAAAGCTTTTCACCTCAAGCTTATTAATAACGCCAATACCAAACGCAACGGTTTTACCACTGCCTGTTTTCGCCTGAGCAATCACATCCTTGCCTTCTAAAATGGGCGGTAAGCTTTGAGCTTGGATGGGTGTCATGTCATTGAAATTTAGCGCAGCTAAGTTTTCTAACATTGGCGCCGCTAGGCTAAGCGAGGCAAAGGATACGTTCATTATGGTTATGCTCTAAATAAAAAGAACGACATACTAACACTTTAATTATTTTTTAGCCATAAAAGCGTTGTGTTAACGCTAGAGTCAACTCACTTAAGCTGAAAACATAAAAAATACTTAATAAAACGATGCCAAATTTTCTTTTGATCCCCTGACTAAATTTACTCCCCCCCCCCCGTAGTGCTTCAAAATGAATTGTCAACACGCCCTAG
>CAWVYD010000043.1:0-11943 GCA_963934185.1 uncultured Legionellaceae bacterium
TGTTTCATTGTTTTCATTAAATTATCATCGCGCTCCACATTGATATATTGGAGTTGCAGTGTATTCTTTAATAAGAACAAAAATTTCACCTCGAACTTGTTTTTTTAGCTTATCTAGAAAAATGACTCATAACAGGGGGAGCTGTAATGTGACTTCTTTAATTGATAGTACGTTTAAGCAGCATTTGATAGCGGATGGTTTATCGAAAGCCGATAAAATAGGCATGAAACTTCGGCAGTCTATTTTAGGTTTTGCCTACCAACAAGGCGTGAAAAACAATGAGGCGCCTAGTCGGTTATTTCAATTAATTGAAGCCATTCCAGACGCACTGTCACTGGATGATAAAGCGCAGTGGCTGAGCGATAGCCTTTTAACAAACGCTGCAATGCCAGTGATTACCGTACATCCAACCGGTGTGTTAAGTAATAAGGTCTTATTTGAGCTAACTCACCTCATCGATAAATTAATGTTGCTCAAACAAAATAAAATTTCCTTTGAGTTGGTGCCTGCGTTTAAAGAAACATTAACGCAATCCATTATTCATTGGGCAAGCCAACCAATGGTACCAATTAAAAATTTTACCCCCGAAGATGAAGCCAAGTTTGCTTTGTTTCTTTATCAGCGAGCCATTGCGTCGTTTCCCGATTTTCGTCAGGAAGTCATCGAGAAATTCTTAGCAGAGCACGGTGGTGATAAAACGGTCATTACTACCAAGCTAAATGATGCCATCACAAAGTCTTACCGTAATATCTTCAGTTGGTGTATGGCCGATTTTGATGGCAACAGCAATCGCACTCGAAAAACCATAGCCATTACGCTTCCGTCACAACAGCACGCCATTTTAGAGATGTACATTGCGTCAATAAAAGCTATTTTAAAAAAACTGGATAACAGAAAACATGCCTATGAAATAAAAACGTTACAAGACATGCAAGATTTCTTTGAACGCTGCGTGAAAGCCATTGATTCAGGCATTTGGTTTGATTTAGAGGGCAGTCAATTAACGGCACAGCGCAGTAAAATAGGCCTAGAACAATTGTCGTTATCGTTTCAAATGAGTAATAACACACATGAACACGTATTAGCGCAAGAGATATTGGCCTTGCGGGATTTAATTGATTTGGCTGGTTTTTTTGGTGGGTTAAAAGAATACATAAGACAAACAACGCAATTAAATAAACGCGTGTTAAGCGAATTTTTTTCTGTGCTCGTCAAAGCGCATAAAGACATTAAACAAATTATGGGTGAATTTTCTTATAACGACGTGTCTCTCGAGAAAAAGCAAGCGTTGCTTGAGTTATTACGTCAAGAGCCCAAATACTTTGAAATGTTAAAGAAACACAGCGATTCTTTTCAAGCTGAAACCAAACAAGAAATGGATCGGTTATCTTTTACTTTAGCTCATCGTGATTTATTTCCTTCTTACATTACCTCAGACACGGAAAATAAAAACAACTTTGATGAAGTGTTAATGTTACTCCGATTTTCTTCTTTTCTTTCTGGCACGTTGCGCATTGGTCAAATAAGAGCGCATTCACTTAATACGTTGCCGCTTTGTGAAACGCCGAAAGATTTAGGACGTTTTATCGAAATGGCGCATGAGATGTTTGATGATCCAAGCATCCGAAACAGAATCATTGAAAGTGGTTTTTTCTCATACGTAGGTGGTCCGAGTGATTTGGGTAAAAAGGGCGGTATTCTTGTTTATGTGTCTTTGCTGCAAGTGCAGCTTCAAGCGTTAGATTTACTTAAAAAATATAAAGACATTGATCCTAGGTTGAAAGACGTGCTCTTACGTGTGTTACTAGGATTTGGTGGTGATATGAAGCGGCGTAATGGCTCGTCAGCCAATGAATTACATTCAACCCAGCAAGGCCTTGAAGCATGGCGCGTTCTTGGCGCTACGGGCGCTTACTCAGCTTTTTTGCATCGGGTTATTGGTTTGCCCTCAGAAAGTTATTTTAGAGCGTTGGAATTGTCTCAACTGTCTGAGAGTCATCCATACGCATTTGACGCTTTGTTAACAATGGTAACGCAAGGCACAGCCGTTTATCAAAACTTCATTGAAAGCAAAAATAATAAAAATTTATTACTGGTGTTAACGTCTCTTTCACTTGAAAAAAGTTTAAATATTAGTTCTCGTGCTGGCGCAAAAATCAACATCGACGACCCAACCAATGTTCGCGCCATTGGTGTGGTTAATCTTTATCTGCTTACCGGCATTCAATGGGATGTGTTTATGAGTATGGTGGGTTTACTTAACGTATCAAAAGAAACAACGGATCATTTCCCTTGCTTGTTTGAACAACTAACCGTTATCAAAGACATTGTTTATAAAGTGTTATTTGCCTTAGCCGTCAGCGATTTTCCGCGCGCTTGGCAGACGATTAATAACGGTGAAATTCCTACTTCCCAGCAATTAACCGATTGGGCGAATATGCATGAAGAAGGTCAAGACATTCCAGAAGAATTAGCCACAAAGGTCATGCTTGCTTACATTAACGTGAGTGCCGAGCGTATTTTAAGGCAAAGCATTCAGTATTTTTCAGCGCCTCAACAACACGCTGCAAACGTTTATTTGCAGGCAGCAAAACAAAGCAACATGCCGTTTCATCAAATGGCTAATGGCGTAATGACTGCCATGGGCGGTAAGGAGTTAGACTGCTTAGTCAATCAAACCAATGAGCTTAGCGTTCATTTTGATACCTTAGCCAAATGCGTTAATGCTTATAAAGAAAACCCAACGCCAAAGAATACGGAAAATGCGGTGCTTGCTTGTCGCGCCATTCCTCTTGCCGCAGGGCCGAATATGATTTCGGACATGGTGAGTCATTTGCGGCATGAAGCATTAATGAAGCCAGAAAATTTAATGAGTCCACAACTTAAGTGATAAATCAAATGACGATGGCCTTACATGAAGAAAAAATGCATTGTGCGCTGGCATTGGCGCGTGAAGCAGAGTTAAATGGGGAAGTGCCGGTGGGTGCCGTGATTGTGTTAGACGGTGAAATCATTGCTGAAGGTTATAACCAAGTAATAAGTACAAACGATCCAACCGCTCATGCTGAAATCATTGCGCTTAGACAAGCGGCAAACGCTATTGGCAATTACCGTTTAGTTGACGCAACGCTTTACAGCACGCTCGAGCCGTGTTGCATGTGCGCTGGCGCGTTGGTCCATGCACGTATTAAAACGTTATATTTTGCTGCATGCGACCCAAAGGCTGGCGCGTGTGGCTCGCAATTTCAATTGGTTGATAATGACGTGCTTAATCATAAAATTGATTGGCACGCCAAGCTTTTGCAAGAAGAAAGTTCAACGATGTTAAAAAACTTTTTTAAACAACGTCGGTTAAAGTAGACGTCGTAAATGAATCGTTTTGTTTCGTAGATGCATCCAAAGAATCAATGAAACGTTTTAAACGTGAGACGCCCAGTCGTAATGAATCAAAACAGGGAGCGTTTATGTCTTTGGCTGCAAGTGCCAGAGTGCCATTGTAGTCAACGGTTGCAATGCGAAGCGACAGTGCATGTTTATCCATACCAAACTCTGAGCCTGGTAACGTTGCAACGTGAACACGTTCTAATAAAGCGTTACTTAATTGCGTGTCATCAGTAATGCCTTGTCGAAGAAGTTTTTCTTTAAACGGACTAAAGTCTGGCAGCAAGTAAAAAGCGCCTTGTGATTGATGCACTCTTAAGCCCATTTGTTGAAAAGCGTTGGCTAAGTATTCTGATGCCCATTGATGCCGTAACGTGCATTGGTTTAAATACGGTAAAATCTCAGAGTACGATTCGTAGGCAGCCAAAGCAGCATAAGAAATGGGCGTGCTAACGCAGCTGTAAGTTTCACTTATTAATATTTTTAACGCGTTTTTTAATGACGTCAGTTCATTTGGGATTAGCGAAAATCCTAATCGGTAACCACCGGCAGAAAAAAGCTTTGATAAGCCGCTGGTAACAATGGTTTTATGAGGGTAGGCATGGACCATGCTAGCGTGCGCGGTATTCGAAAACTCAACGCCAGCGTAAATTTCATCAGAGATCACGATAATGTTATTTGCTTCACATACCGCTGCTAATTGCGCTAAATTTTCTTGACTGTAAACCATGCCACTTGGATTGTTTGGGCTGTTAAGCAGTAGTATTTTTTGAGCGTGTGCGTCGAGTGTTTTGCAATGTTCTTCTAAGGTTGACGCTTGAAGACAATAGTTATCATTAAAGCGTGTTGGCAGGCTGATAACGTCTTTCCCTAGTAATTTTGCTTGCGGTTCATAGCTTACCCAGCTTGGCGCAGGTAATAATAATGGGCCATCAATTAAATACAATAAGTGAAAAATCGCCTCTTTGCTGCCAGGCGTGACAAACACATCTGCTTCATCAAACCAATAATTAAAATGACTTTTATAATGGGTCGAAATGGCTTGTCTTAACGTTTGCAATCCTTCGCCGGGTAAATATTGCGTTTTAAGAGATGCTTTTGTTAGTGCCTCTTGTATGGGCTTTGCAACATCAAAAGGGCTTTCACCAAAACCAAAATGAACAACGGTTTTACCTTGCCTTCTCAAAGCATGAATCTTTTCATTAATCGCGAGCGTTGCTGAGCATTTTACGTCGTTCATGCGTGGGTTTAATACGATGTTTTCCATTTTATAAATCCTTTTATTCGGGTGTGAATTGTCAACACACCCTAACCGTTAAAACTAATTATTAATACTTTAATACGCAGCAGTGCGTTTCCTTTAGTTTGTATTTACAAATGAAAGTACCACTTATTGCTGCAACTAAGAACATGAACATTGCTTTTTGAAAGTACGTTGCCGTGTAGTTAAGGCTATTTCCGGCTTGATAATCTAACAGCCAACCAAATAAATTTTGGCCTATCGCGCTGCTTAACATTGCGCCAATGTTATTTGCGCTGGTGGCTAAGGCAAAATAGCGAGGTTCAACGGTTTCTTTAATTAAGGTGAAACTTAAGGTTTGCATGCAAACAAAAACCCCTAAGCAAAAGAAAGTGAGGCTAATGACCCACGGCGGTATTAAGGTTGCATTTATCATGATAATGGCGCAAATAACTTGTCCATAAAAGCAATACAAAATGGGTTTTTTACGTGATGAAATAAGCTCAGAGAACATACTTATCAGTAAACCACCACAGGCTGAACCCAGCCAAAAGTAGGTGAGTATGCTTGATGCAGTAATGCTATCAATTTGGTATATGGTCATTAAATAAGGGATCCCCCAAAAGCCACTTAAGACGGACAGAGGTAGCCAGCCCATAAAGCCGCATAATGCGATCCATTTTACTTGAGCGTGGTTAATGATGTATTTCATAGAATTTAGAAAAGGAATTTTTCTGTTGGGTTGTTTTTTTTCAGGCACATTTCTTTGACCGTCGTCAATAAAAACAGCAAATAAGCAAGCTAAGAGTAGGGCGATTAGGCCGTTGATAAACATGGTTTGCCGCCAGTTAGAAGATTGAACGGCTACAGCAAGTGGGCCTTGGGCAATGAAAGCACCGACGGAGGCGAGTAAATGTAAAATGGCTGCAAAAAAAGAAAAGTAACGATGCTTTATTAAACGAGCCGCTAAATAATAATTACCAATGAAAGCAGAGCTAACGCCTATGCCCATGAGAGCTCTGGCAAACAAACAGACTGAAAAGTTATTGGTGGTTGAAAATAAAATGACGGACAGTCCGGTTAAAGTGGCTGCAAATGAAAACATCTTTCGCATGCCATACCGATCGATTAACCAGCCGGAAGGGATCTGCATTAACGCATAGGCAATGTAAAAACTTGCGCCAATGTAACTAAATTGGGTTGCGTTGATTTGAAAATCTAAACGAATTTCATTACTCATTACACTGGGAGCAACAATAATAAAAAAATCAAACATTGCGTAACTGCTTGCAATCGCGCAAATAAAATATTTATACCAGGTGGAGAGTTCTTTTGTTTTTATTGTTTTGTTCAGAATTAACACGTTAATAACGTTAAAAAAATAGTATACACGTCTAAGTTTATGTATGAAAAGGTCTATCCCCATGTTTCTTCCAGATGTGTTGTTTCGCCTTCGATATTATCTCCTGACTGAATTATTGAAACAGTTATTTGCGTGGTGAAGGATTCATGCTGGCTGTCTTTGCTAGACTTTGTTGATGTTCAGGCTTTTCCACGGCAGGAAGCTTTGGATTCTTTGCTGCCTTGTCTTTAATCATTTGCTTTTTGTATGCTTTATTGGTGGCTGGTTGTGCTGTATCCGTAGAGGTTACCTTAGCTTGCATCACTTTGGTAAACGCTGTTGCGCCGGACTTTATGCCATTCGTTATTTCTGGAGTGGGTGTTTGATCGTTTTGGAATTTAGAAAAATTATCTAATATAGTGTCATTGCTACTGTCTTTTCCAAGCTTGAATGTTGAACAACCATTGATGTTTACTTTTAAATTGGTTAACCCTGCATCGTTTACTAGAAAAGTGGCATATTGGGCACAGATTTGTGCGGATAAAGGATCATCGGTATCGATGGTAAGTACATCACCATTGGCAACGATGTTATCCATCATGGTCATTAGCGTCTCTGCTAACTTTTCATGGGCTTGCTCAGGGGTTTCACCTTCGCGTGGCTGTATTTGGCTTGCATCGAGTGTTGCTCTTGGGATCCCTTCCGCCATTGAAAAATTAAACGTTTGACCAGAGTTTGATCTTACAGCGACGCCTTGGGCTTTATGTAATGCTAATGGTTTTAATGCATCGGCATTTAAATGAGTTTCGTAGTTCTCTTTGCAATTAATGGTAATGGCGTAAATACCCGAATTATCATAGAAACCATTAGTGGTGTTATCGGTATCCAAATGACCATAAAGAACAAAGTCAAATAGTGGGGCATTTTTTGGTGGAGTCAGCATTCCTGCCGGTGCTGCCGCGGCCGCTTCTTCTGCTAGCTTAGTTGCAGCAGCTGCGACTAATTTTTCATTGGCTGCTGTTGCTTTTACATCAACTTTTGCTAGCATTTGTTCCAATAAATCATTTAAAGGCGCTTGATCGAAATATTGAGTATCATCAAATTTAGGCTCGCATAGCGCTTTAATTTGAGGTTTATATGTATCCTTAAGTTTTTGTTTTTCTGCCTCAGCTTCGGCTGTAATGGCCTCTTTTGTTTCCCCCTTAAAGTCGATAGTTGGCGTCGTTTCTAAGGCTTTTGTAAGTTTCTGTATAGCCTTGTTCCTTTGAATAATTGTAACTTTGTCACTGCCTGCTGCCTTTAGATCTTCAGTGCATGTTTTTAGTGCCTTTGTTAGGCGTTCCTTCATTGGTGATGGTTGTGTTGCAATATCTTTTTTAATAAGGGCAATCGCTGCTTTGATTTGACTGTGTTTTGCTCTCATATCCGGGAGAGCTGTGTCACCACTAAAGTCTGTATCTTTAAGATCGTTGATGTCTGTTTTTATCTTGGAAACATCAGCATCAAAACCATTTTCAACTATTTTCTCTTTAGTCGCTTGTATGATTTTTAGATTAGCATTTAACCTTTTCATTCGAGCTGAGATGTCAGTGTTAATGCGTTGTTTCTCTGATGTTATCTCTGCTTTTGGACCAGCTGTTATTTCTGCAGCATTACCTAATTTAGCCGTTTGGATTGGAATAACAGGTGCTTGAATCTCTAGAACCTCTGTTTGATGAGCACTTAAAACGTCCATTCGTTGATTAATCGTTTCTTCTAACGCTTCTAGATCAGCGTTTTCCATTTTTTCTATCACGTCCTGAGCAGGTAACTCTATTTCTTCAATTGCTTTAGAAATTTCCGTTAATGTTGATTGTTGTGCTTCAAGTACAACTAAATACTCAGCAACAACAGGAACGTTTGCCTTCATGAAATCTTTTTTTGTTTCTATCGCTATATCAGCTGAAGCTCTATCCTCTGGATCAAAATCATCTAAACGAGTCTTTAAGTCCGCTAATGCTTGGGTCACATCTTTCTGTTTAGCGTTAACTTCAGCAGAGGTAGTACAGGTAGTAAACTTATCTTTAATAACAATGGCGTCAATGTCACTTCTTATTGCTGTAATGATTGTTTGTATTTTATGGAGTGCTACGTCTTGTTGTTCATCAATGGTTGCTTCGGCTCCCGAGCAAAGCGTCCTGGCAGCTTTAGCATCCTCGGGATTCATTTTTGCAATTAGGGCTTCTGCCTTTTCCGAATGAAGCCCTTTTTTTTGCGCTTCAAAAGCAGCAGTTATTTCTAAGGTTGAGTTTTTATTTGTTATCGTTTGGGGAGACGCTTCAACTGATATTAAGGCATCAAACGCTTGTTTGGCCTCATCTTCTTTGGCGGTTGATATGGCTGTGTCAAACTCAACAAACCTTTCTGACAGTGCTTTTTCTATTTTAATTTTATCGCTTGGTTTTATGCTGTCGTTATTTAATTGTGATTTAATCTCAGATTCTAATTTTTTTTTTGCTGCTTCAATGTCACCCGAAGGTAATGTGTCATTTATGATGCTTTTACTGATGTTAGCAATTATTTTGTTAGTGGCTTGTGTTGATATTATTCGTTCTTTGCTTTTTACAGGAGCTGTTTCAAGTTTGGTTTTTAAATCTCCTATCTCACTTGCAAGTGAGCTTCTTTGTTCTTCATCCACCCCCATAAGCGCTGTTTCGACGTCATCAATGCGTTGCTGAATGCTGGCTTCTAGTTCAGATACTTCATCAAGTGTGGTCGTTTCATTAAATTTAAACTCAGATTTGATTTCAACAATTGTGCTGGCAACACTTTGGGTGGCCCTTTGTAATGAGCTAACAGCGGCACTTTCCTGATTTGAAAACTCAACTTTTTTCTCTGCTAAGGCCTCTTTTATGGCTGCTTGGTCTTCTGTTGAAAACTGGGCAATATTATCTTCATACTTTTGAGTTAACACATTGATGTCTTGTTGGCATTGTGTGGCGATGGCTTGCGTGGATTTAATGTCAACGTACTTCGTGAAGGGCTGCTCATTTTTTAATTTAGAAATGAGTGTTTTGGCATTGCCTGCCAATACTTCTTTTATTTTTCCAATTTGACTTTTAAGTGCTGTTATCTCATTTATTTTTGCTCCTACTTTTTGAACGGCAGCGATTTGAGCTTCAGTGGTTTGTTGTTGACGTCCAGTCATTGCATCACTGTTACCCAGTGCTTGAGTTGCGTCGATTGGAAGCGCTGGTATCTCTTTTGATAATTCACTTTTTAATGTTTCTAGCTTTTCTAACTTACCTACTAATTTACTGTTAAGCTCATTTAGTTTTTCATCTGAGGTTTGTTCACTGGTGGTGGGTAAATCGTTTATAACTGTTTTTTTGCTTGATTCACTTTCATAGCTTGATTCAAGCGCTACGAGTTGAATTAAGTGATTAGAGACAATAGGAACGTTTGTATCAATTATCTCTTGTTTACTCTCTATTGATGCAGTAGCTTCAACGACATTATCAAATTCTTCTGACTGTAGCTCATTTTTTAATTCCGTTAATTGCAGCGAAACTTCTGCCTGTTTCTCTGCAAGTTTTTCGGGAGTCTTACAGCCAGCAAACTCTTCTGTAATCTTTACATCAGTAATTTTTTGTTCTATCACTTCAAGCTTTTGGTCTATTTGAACCAGCGCGTTATCTTTAGCGTTACTAATCTCTGCTCGGGCACTGTCTAGACTAGCCTTGGCAGCTGGGGCATCAACCTCACTCATTTTCCCGATTAAATCGTTTGTATTTTCATCTGAGAGAGAGTTTTCTTGTGCATCATATGCTTCGATCGTTTCTGATTTTGAATTTTTTTTTACTATTTTTGGAGGTGTGGTTGCGTTATCAATAAGAACATCAAACGCTTGTTTAGCCTTAACTTGGATGACTCTTTTTGTCGTTGCTGTGTCAATGCGTACAGTTGTTGCTTGAATGGCTTCATTCACTTCGATTGTAAAATCGGGGTCTAAACCTTTTGCACCATTTGTTAACTGAGAGATGAGTGTTACTTTTGCTTCTTGTACGGCTTCGAGGTCTGGTGCTTGGTCGATGTTCGTTGTTTCAATGCCTGCTGCTTTGCTTAGGAAAGCTTCTTTTGCCTTAATCGCGGTGACTCTTTTGTCAGCCTCTTGGTTAATGTTGCTTGTGATATTTGCAACGGCAGCTTCGAGCTGTGTTGCTAACACCGGGTCAAAGTTATCCGCGTTTGACAGTGCGGTGACTTGAGCAATGAGTGAGACTTGTTCTGCCTCAGCTCCTTCGATGGTGGTTGTATTTCCAATGTCAGTAATATCAAGGTTTGTTACTCGAGCGATGATGGCTTCCTGTGCCACTTTAAATTCATTTACTTTCCCATCACAGGCCTCAGTGATGGCGATTTTTTGTGCTTTAACAGCTGCTTCGAGCTTTATTGCTAAATCAGGGGCAAAGTTAACCGGGTTATATAGCTCATTTACCTGAGAAATAAGAACATCCCTTGCCGCTTCAGCTTTTTCTATGGTTTTTACAGCTTCGATGGTTGGCGTTTCAATTTTATTCACGTTAGCAATAACGGTTGTTTGTTCTGCTCTAAACCCAGTGACTTTAGTGGCACAAATCGCTTGAACGGCTTCGACTTTTGCCTCAATCGCCTCATCCACTTTGGCTTGCAAATCTAGGGCTATATTGTCAAGACTAGTCCCTCTTAGTTTCTCTATAAGGGCGGCGGTTTTTTCTTCTGTTGCTTTAATGGTTGTTGCGTTGTCGACGCTGTCAGTGTCAGTCACTTTGGTTATGAGCGCGTCGACTGCATTTTCATGCAGTGTGCTACGTTGGGCATCAATTATAGTCAATCCTTTCTGAGCTAAACCCAATAGAATGCTGATGTTTTCATCTGATTGACCTCCTAAAGGCGTAGATGCCTCCATGTCGATCACTAATGATGCTTCCATATTCTTAAGTGTGGTATTAACCTCATCTAATCGTTTTTGAATATCAATATCTGGGGAAAAATTGAGGTTAATCTCTGAAATTTTGTCATTTCCTGCGGTTAATGACTGCATTTGTGTTAAAAATGTTAAGCTTTGTCTCACTTGCGTTTTAAATGGGGTTAATTTGGCATCTTCATTTTCAAATGTCCCTACTTTTATTTGATGTTTACCTTCCCACCCAGCCCCTGGTAAATATTTTTTTCCAATATCATTTAATATATCGTTAGTTTCTGTAAGAGTAAGATTATTTAATTTATCCATCAATACTTCTGTATCGGTTTCCCCGGGGTTTGAATCAAATAACATAATGGCGTATAGGTTTGAGCTGCTAGTGACATTTTGAAGCGTTTCAGTTTCTTTGTTGACTAAATTACCAAAAAATCCACGTTGGATTGCTGCAGCCCCCATAATACTTTCATCACTTTCCGAAGTAGGGCTTGCAGTTAATAACTGTTGAAGGTTTTGTGGAGGAACTTTTTTTTCTCCCTTTTCAGGGGGCGCTGTTGAGTACTTGAGTGCTTCTTTAAGTTTAATAATTTTACTAGTGGTTATGACATCTTTGTCTTGTATATCGTCAAGTCGCTGTATTTGATGATTAACGGTTGCTTTAACAAAGTTAATAACCAGTGGACTAAGCGCAGGCGGACCTGAGTTTTTAGATTCAGGTGCAGGTGAATTACCAGTAAGTGCTACACCATCGTCGTTTATATCTTTAGGACTAGGCATCACTTACTCCTTTTGTAGGGAGCGTATTTAGGCTCATAAACAACAGCGTTTATGCGGAGGGGTTTTATTTTTATTAGGATATAAGAGTAAATGAGCGTCACCTAAATATAAAGTCATCATACGTTCAAGTATAGGTCATAACGTTTCTAATTCAAGCGGGTCAGGGGTGTTTTGTATGTCGAGTGTAAATTTTGCTGGCAAACATGTTTATTGGACTTTGGACTAAAGTAGCTTAAAACCTTTTCTAGCTCTTTTTAAATTAGG
>CAWVYD010000044.1:0-11870 GCA_963934185.1 uncultured Legionellaceae bacterium
CTGCGCGCGGCCATAAAGGGTGGTTTTGATCGTGTTCTTTTGCGCGCCATAAGCCTTTTAAATTTTGTGCGTAGAATAACTATGCCCTGCAAGTTCAAAGGCTTATGGCACAAAAAATAAGCGTGTTCAAAAACCGCAATTTATGACCACGCGCAGTATAACAGCAAGTCATTTTTATACTTTTATATTTTTTGGGGAAACTTTTCTGTGCTAGGGATAAGGCGTTGGCTGTTTTGCGCAAGTAAAGCGCAGCCGAACAGGATGTGAGCGAGCCATGAAGCAAAAGACTCAAAGCCTTATCCTTTAAGTCCCCAATTAGGGGAGAGCTCTGCAATGCCATTGAATTAAGGAAGTCATGAGCGAAAACGATTGCATTTCACACCCACACTATGGCGCAGCCATAAGGTGCGAAGCGCCGGCCGACACTCACACTAATGCCTTAATTCAATGGCATTGGGGAGCTCTGTTCTCTATAAGAACTGGATAATGTTTTAAGCTACTTTAGTCCAAAGTCAAATTATGAGTGAGTCATCCACGATTCGTTCGCTATAGAACGGCCCATATTTTATAAGCTATGCTTATTGAGGCGTAAGCAAGCTTACCTATACCTCACTCACAGTGAATGACTCACACAAAAGTCTCGGCACGAAACAAACCGAATCTTCATATCCATAGGCTATCGTTAGCAAATAATTGAGAAAAATTAATTAACGGCAAATAAATTAAGGTGTAATTTAAGACGATGCCTGATACGAATCCAGATAAATGTCCTTCCCAAGAAACGCCTTTGTTTGTTGGAAAAATACCAAAGAAAATACCTGCGAAATAATAAATTGAGATACCTGCTAATAGGTAAGATTGCATGCCTCCTTGATGGTATGCATTAATGACTAAAAAACTCCAATAGCCTGTAATGACAGAGCTTGCGCCCACATGAAGTGCAGGGCGGCCAATTATCCAGACTAAAATGCCAGACCATAATATAATATAGAACGAGATGTTTAAATAAAAGTTAAGGCCGGATATTAATAAAAAATTACTCAGTAAAAAGAGGGGAATGGAGTTAAAAAAAATGTGGTTAAAGCTACCATGGAGAAATGGTGAAAAAATGATACCAATGAGACCAAAGAGCGTTCTTGGGTAAATGCCTAGTATTAGTATTCGATAGCCAGTGAGTAACGTTATAAAGAACATGCCCCATACGATTCCTAGCATGATGAACAAAACGGGCATGCTTGCTTTGCTTTGACCAACCATGTCAATAATAGTGTAGTAAAGTTCCATTTAAACCTCTTCTTTAGGGTGAGTGGGTTTGGGTACAATGGATTTTCTTTTGATAAAGAGCAAAGGATTAACGCTGGTTTGATTGAGATAAATCGCCCAATGCAAATGAGCACCAGTGACGCGGCCTGTTTTACCAACCGTACCAATAATATCCCCTTGTTTGATCCATTGGCCATTTTTCACGTTGAAGGTATCAAGATGCGCGTAGAGAGACATGACGCCTTGGCCATGATCAATAATGACTGTATTACCGGTATAAAAACGATCGTGTACATTAATTATTTGACCGCAAGCGGTTGCTTGGATAGGGGTGCCTTGTTTGGCGGCAATATCAAGTGCGGTATGCGGCGCTTTGGGGAGCCCATTATAAATACGCTTTAAGCCATAGGTTGATGTGATGTAGCCCCGCACCGGTGCAATAAAATTTTCATCAAATGGTGAACTGACAATCCGCCAGTGAGTCAGTGTTTTTTCAATGTCACTTTGTTCTTGTGCTATTCGATCTTCATCTTCTTTAAGCGGGGTGACTTTACGAGTATTTTTGATGATTAATTTTTGGACTTTGTATGCTTTGGCTTTAATACCAAACTCATAATTTTTATTGGGTGGAAAGGTTTGCGTCAGTATTTGTGGGACTATTTTTGTATTAATTGGGATCCCAACAATTGCAAGATAGCCCTTGTCTTGTTTAATAATAGTAACTCGATGATTATTGTAAGTAACGATGGGCAGAGTTTCTGAAGGGATAATTACTTTTTTGATGCCACCAGGGACGCCATATTCTTGGACAAGGGCAAACGCATTATGCCCAATAAACAGGCTTAACAGACCTGAGAAGAGTAGTTTTTTTATCATGTTTTTCCTCAAACACGTTTATGTTTATGAAAGTGTAACTGAAAAAGAATTTGGCGTATAACGATTCAATCGTTACCTTTTGAAAAACAATATCGGTGACGAGATTTTTCTTCCTATTTTTGTTTAAAAAATTTTCGAACGGTTTGCATGTTTTTTGCTGTCAGACATAGTTGAAATAGACAACGGAAATGAAAATGCAGCATTTTAGCATTGATATTTATGCGTGAGTAATCCACTATTCGCACGCTATAGAGCCGGTTATATCTCACTCACAGTGAATGATTCACACAAAAAAAGCCGCATTTTCATATCCATTGGCTGTATGCATGTTGAAGCAACTTGGGTATGTTTTTAAGTTGTTTGGCTTTGGTAGTGAGTCGGATCGATAACACACGCTTGTTCAAAGCCTTGGCGTCTTAGAATGCAGCTGTCACATTGTCCGCAGGCGAGTCCTTTATCGCTAAGTCGATAGCAAGATACTGTGACGGCATAATCAACACCTAGTTTTTGACCCAGTTGAATCGTTTCAGCTTTATTGAGAGCAATTAACGGAGTATTAATGTTAATCGGCTTGCCTTCAACGCCGGTTTTTGTGGCTAAATTTGCCATGTTCTGAAAGGCATTAATATACTCTGGTCGGCAATCTGGGTAGCCCGAATAATCAATGGCGCTCACACCAGCGAACACATCAAAGGCACCTAATGACTCAGCCCAGCCAAGGGCGATGGAGAGAAAAACAGTATTGCGTGCAGGTACGTAGGTACTTGGGATTTGGTTGTTATTGTTATGATCTGGCACGGATAAGTCGTCATGCGTTAAAGATGAGCGGCCTAAGGCACCTAAATTTAAGTCTAGAACCACATGTTCCTTAACGTTTGCAGTTAAAGCGATTTTTTTGGCTACTTCAAGCTCATTATCATGTTTTTGGCCGTAGCTAAAACTTAAGGCATAGACGTCATAGCCTTGTGATTGGATGAGTGCCAATACAGTCGTGGAATCAAGTCCACCTGAGAGAAGTAATACAGCTTTTTTCATTGGCAAATTCATTATTTAAATCAGAGAGAAAGGGAGAACAAGTGTGTCGCTTGTTCGCCCAGTGGAATGACACATAGCAAGTCCAACCTCGCGGGATTAATTATACTTAAGCGGAGCATCACGTCAATAAAAAGTAGTGAAAATTGAAAAAACAGAAGGAAAAGGAAGGGGTGTATTAAAAAAAGCCAAGTTGGGGTTGATAAAAACAGAAAATAATGGTAAAAAGGTGTGTCTGCGCAATAAATGGATTTGTGCTGTTAATTTTGACCGAATGAGTTTTATTCAGGTCGCTTGCTGGGGTATGAAGTGTTCGGATCACTTTATATGGCAAGTTTGATGAGTTGTAATTATGGTGTTGTTATATCAAGGTGATGAAGTATTGTCATTGAATAATATTGATAATGAAAATGTGGGCTTATTTAATAGCACTGCTGAACGTGCCATTTATTTAACAAAGCAAGGCCATAAACAGAGTATTCATCAATCGGCATTTGAGTCTATAGAAAAAGACACGTTTAAATTTCAGCGTGATGGTGATGAAAACGTTAATATGCAACGCTCAGAAATGCTATTTAAAACTCCCCATAAAGTCTCAGCCTCGATTAAAAAAGAACGATTAAAACCATACATGCATTCGATGGTCCCTTTCATGAATGATGCTCAACGTGTCTATTGGCGTCAATTGTATTGCCAGTTACTTATATTAAAAATATATGAATATAATTTCTGTCTTGCACTTAACCGTAAGCAACTACTTGCGCCAATGCTAAAAGAGCTTAATTATTACGTTTTACAATTACGTCACATTGACTCTTTTGCAAAAGATAATACATGGGCGTCGAACGATACTGATTTGGCACTTCGGGCTGGAACGTTTTCAAGTTACGCAAAAGCATGGGGTGAGGATCAAGCAAAAGATTGGACGGATGCGCCAAACGTGGCGGCTTGTTCTTGGATGGACGAAATTAATTGGCATCGTTTGTATTGGGTTTGGACAGGCGGTGGCGGCGGATTTTTGGGAAGCATTTTAGACTTAGATCCTATTAAAAAATGGATAGGGCGTGATCTTGCTTCCGCTCGTTTAGAATCACCGGCAAATTATTGTGGCTATGCCAGCTGGGGTTTGTATGGTACACGTTTAAGTTTTCATCTTATGATGATGTTAAAACACACCATTTTTTATTTTTTAATGACGGATGAAGAAAAAGACGTTAGTTTATCTACACGTTTTTGGGCGCAGTCAGATCAACGCAAACATAGAATGCTTAATGACCTGGCCTGGGGCTATGTGAATTATGCCAGCATGTATTGGTATACCAACAGCATTTCTCCTTTTATGGGCGCTGTTGGCGGTTTGATTAATGTCTTGTTAATGATGTTTGATTTGTACATGGCTAATAGAAAAGTGACGGAACAAACAGAGCGTTATACGCGAACTAAAGAAGCTATCGAAGGAAAAATTAAGCGGATTCAAACAGCATCACCACAAACAGAAAGTACTGAACGTTTATTATTTTCTTTGAAAGATGAACTGAGCATTTTAGAAGTCAATTGGAAGTACGAGCAAGAAGAATTGAAATTTATTAGGCTGTTGGCTTTACTTTTTATCCCAGCAATGGCATTAATGTTCTCGCCTATTCTTCCTATATTTATTGCGGATTTAGTCATAAGCGTAGCGCTTATGTCTGGATTGGTGTTTGCCGGTTGTTTATTGTCCGTTGTGTTAACGGCCTATGAAACCATTTATTGCGGCCGATTAGAGTTAGATAAGTCGACAGAGCTAATGACGGGGCGTTTATATAAGATGAATTTGGTTGAAAATAAACATTATGAGTTGGCAAATAAAGTAACTCTATTAACTCAATTTGAAGAAAATGAACTTAAGCAATGTCATCTAGAACATAAGCGCTTAATGTTAGAAAGCGAGCACGCTAAAGCAGAACAAGCAAATTTAACAGCAAAAACCATACATAGCGTTAGCGTACAATTAACGTTTCCAGTGGTGGTGTTTGGTAGTTTGTTCATTGCCATTACCCCAGCAATTATTTTAATTGCCAGTGCCTTACTCATTGCTTTGGTCTCGCGTTTAATCATTAATAGCCAAGCGTCTAAAGCCGTGGATGAATTTTCAACTATGAAAGGCGAAGGCTGCCTTATTCTTTTGACTGAAGAAGAAGATAAAAATCCTCAGACCCCCTTATTTTTCTTGCCTGGTTATCAAGCTGCGAATAAGACAGATGAGGTTGAGGCCATTGGCTCAGGCGATGAGCATCACACCGAAGCAGCTAGTTCATCAAACTCATTGGGGAAATATGGTTTGTTTTCAACCAATCATACGCAGGCCTTATTGGCACTGGAAGATGATAATTACCAAACGTCTATAAAAGCGGCATGATGCTTGCGCGAGAAGAAGCAATAGGCCTAATGGCGTCTACTATAGCTAACGGAAATGACGCATCTTCATTTCCGTTGGCTATAGCGTTAATTCAAGATACATTTTGCAATAGCATCGGTATCATAAGGATAAAAATTTAAATGAAATTAAAATTAAAAATTAAAAATGCATGGATTATTTTCGGTTTTGTCATTTTATTTTTTTTAATATTGGCGTATCATTTTTATTCAAAGCCTTATGAATTATTAGCGGCAGGTTTAAAAGTAACGGCCGATTTTCCTAGCAAACCAGTTTTTAAGCAGATCTCAAATAAATTTTCAAACGACATAAGTAGTGGTGTGCGGTTTTATGAATTATCAAAGCCAGAGATAACCTATTTTTTATCCATTACTCAAATAAAACCTTCTGTTCGCGTTTCTCTTACTGATAGTACTCTATTAAATAAATATTATCAGGGCATTAATTTATTACCGGGAGAGAAACAAGGAAGCATCCAGCCCATTTTTTTTCAAGATTATAATGGTCAATCTATTCTGATGACAACGAAAACAAAATTGCTTTTTGGACAATTTTTTTTAACGTCTAAATTTATTGTTGCAATTTTTGTTCGACATAATGGCAATCTTTTAAGACAAGATGGACGAGCGTTTATTGATAGCCTAACCATTAGTGAGAGTAATGAGCTGGAAGATGTATTTCGTTAGCGTGACGATTTGGCCTAAGGTTGCTTTCAACAAGGGCTTCAATGGAGTTAAATGGAGAGCAGGCCGCTAAGAGATTTTCCCAGAAAATGATGTTTAATAACTCATTTAATTTAGCTGACTTTTGTTCAACGCTCGCGTGTTCCATTTCATTGGGTGCGTAGTGAGACATGGTGGCAAGAACAATCCCTTCTAATATTTTAAATTCTTTTAAAATTTTGGGCAATGCTTTGCCTGATTCACGAGAGGATATAGTGGATAGTTTGGTGTTTAATTGATTTCGATGAAGTTGGGACTTGGATAGCTTGGCGTCTTTCATTGCTTCGTCGTCATTAACTTCTATGGGTATATATAAGAAATTTATCCATAATGCATGTTGCTGATCTTGATCCTTTAATAGAGGGAAATAGCTGGCTAATAAGGCGCCGACAAGAGCTGAAGGTTGTTCTGTCATTTCTTTAATGGTTCTAAATATGCGCAGGGGCTCATAAGTGAAAAAATTATAGCCTGTTGTGTCCATTATAGTTTGTGCTAATGCTTGATTAATCTCGATGATCTCATTGTTAAGGTAGGTTTTATGGTGTCCTTTCTTATCGAGATAAAAAGGTAATCCTAGCGAGTCATATACACGGTAAAAAGCTTCTTGGCTATCAATAAGAGGCAGGTGATAAGAGGTGCTGAGAATGTCACGTTTTTTAGCGTCTTCTAACAGTGCTTGTTCAAAGGTTTGATCTTTCCTTTGTGACATGAGTGACGACATATCAATTTTAATTGTCTCTTTGCCACTTTCTATTTCTATTAAAAGAATAGGATGGCTTTTTTTACCAACAATATCGCATTTACATATCCAACCGTCATCTTTGGCACATTCTATTACAAGCTGCTGCAAGGCTTCTAAAGAAAGATTGTAAGCCAAGCAGTCATAATCATTAATTGTACCTTTACCAGTGTACAATGAGCTTACTGCTTTACCTGTAAGGGTAAGAGGAAACCCTTCGTCTGTGGCGTGCTCTATTTTTAGGTTAAGCACTTTTAATATGTCTAAGGCTATGCTTGGTATGTTGCTTTTACCTATATGAGCAATGACTTTCTTTTTGTTCATCAACGAAGGTCTTGTTGGAATAAATGTTTTGGCGGCTGCGGATAAACTAGGACTTTGTGTTTCAGATATGGCGTCTTGGCTTGCGTGTGTTTCTTGCTTGTGTTTTTGAGCGATGCTTACCTTATCATCTGTGTTTTCTGTTCCTTGTGCTGCTGCTAATGCTAATGCGCGTTTTCCCCAAGGATCATTTTTTTCATGAGAGGGTGATAAAGAGGCAAATGTTTTTTCTGGTGGCGTCGTGTTGATGTTAAATTTTTGATGGGGTTCTTTTTTGCCATCTGCGTCGCTTTTTTCTAGCGCTACGGTTTCTTTAACGACTGCTGTGTCGATAGGACGTTGTTGATTAGGTTCATTATTGTGATCAACCTTATTTTTTATTTTTGCTTCTGCTTGTGCTGTTGCTGTTGCACGTTGTATCCGTGGATTGCCTGTTATTGTAATGGAGTGATCAACGATTTCTTTTGGCGGAGTTGTTACGGGGGGCAATTTTTGTTGTGCTTTACTTTTTCTCTTTTGAGATTTGGTAACCTGTTCAATACCGATGTCAGTTAAGTCAAGATGGGATGTAAATGTTTTTGCAGGAGAGTCAGGCGCGTGTTTTTTGTCGTGTGAGTTAATTACATGAGCAGGCATAGGGGCGCTCGGTGCCACCGTATCAATTTTTTTTCCACTGATGAAATGAGTGGATTTTTTGTCTAATTTTTTTCCAGTTGCTGCAGTGCTTTTAGGAGGAGATTTTTTTAAGACAGCGCTCACCTGTTGCCAATCACCATTGTCTACGTCCGAGCTTATTGCATCTTCGACTTGCTCCTCTTGTATTCCATTGCTTAGAGAAGGCGTTTTCTGTGAAACACCCATATCTTTAAGTTTTTGATCATCGTTCAATGGTGTTTGAATTGGGACGCTATGATTGACGGAGGTTTTTTTTTCTTTTTTCTTCTTGTGTTTTTTTTTTGCTGAGGAGTTTTGCTTGTGAGTACTTTTTTCTTGTTTTTTTTCATCCATGGATTCACATAAGGCAATCGTAATAGCGTCTCTTTTTAATTCTAATTGATTAAATTGAAAGGTCGTCTTTAATAAATCATCTTCAACGCTGTCCAGCTTCATATGTAACAGTATGGGTTTAACAAAATTTAATACTTTAACTAAAAATTGATGCATTTCAAATGGCATGTCTGGATTAGCATGGAAAGCACTTACTGCGTATTGTATTAAACGTACAATAATGGCTTGACGTAAAGCATCGATATAAGAATAAACATTGATGTCAAGAAGTTTTTTTAATAGATTCATTTTTGTTAGTGGATTTTTATTGAGTTTGACTAAGAGTTTTGGATTCTTTTCAAACACTTCTATAAACAGTGAGTTGCTTTCAAGCTTTGTTAGTAGGTCCTTTATTCCATTGTTAGGGGTTATGTCTTCGATGATGTTTAATAAGTGTTGGTATGCAATAACGCGTGGTGCAATCTCATTGAGTTTTTTATGAAATTGATTGGCATTATTTTGTTCTCCACAGGCTAAAATGGATATGAGATGTTCAATGATGAGTTGAGATTTATCTAACGTATCATTCATAAGGTCATAAACACACGTTTGAAACAATGCATTTAACATATGATGAATAAACGTTATATATAACGGTAGTGTGCCTCTTTCAGCATGAGTAATAATGTTTAGGCTTTCGTTATTTTTGAAAGTATCAATGTGATTGGCTCGTGTAAACGCATTTAAAAATAGACCTAGCGTCGAATAAGCCTGTTTGTTGTAGGAGGCAGGCATCTGAAAAGTGGTGGAAAATTCTAATATGAAGTTTGAATAGGCGTAAGACTCTTTATACAGACTGTGTTTTATTAACCCTAAGATAATAGGGTCTACTAGCAAAGTGCAACGTTCGATTAATTGTGGAGAATTAAACCGGGCACCTCGTAATGAATCACTGCATGTTTGCCAAAATGTTTTTTCGTCAATCCAGCTAAAAGGCCAAGATTGCTTTTGATTACGAGCGTGTTCAGATCGAATAATTAATGTACCAATACTGTAACTTAAGCCTAGTAATAGCTCAGGGCTATGCTCTTCAGGTGTTATGCATTTTAGAAACTGTTGTAAATGTCGCTCTGAAACGTCATGCGTTATTTGTTGGTAAGCCGTTTTATGTTGATGATAAAGGTTAAAGGCATCAAACTGTCGTTTGGCATTATTCCACAATTCATAATAAGTACTCATATACATGGTGTTTGTAGAGGGGGGCATCCTTGCAATGTCTGTATTAAACAGAGGCAGACATTTTGCACTTAGGCGTTGTCGTTCATTAAGTGATAATGTGCTTTTTTCTAGTTGAGCCAATAAAAATGAGCTTAGTGTTAGTTGCAAAAAACTTTTTGTAATAATCGATGTGTTTTCGGTGATGGCAGTGAGAGGCGTCAGCTCATCAAGCACATGATTGATGGCACTGACCCTGTCTGTTTCATTGCTTTGTTTACATGCCAGGCAGAATTTAAGGCATAAATCAGATATGGGATTCGTTATTTTGGCTAAAAAATTCTTAATTAAACTTATGGGCTGCGCAGGAGACGCAAGCAATATTTGCGTATTGGTATCGTATATGGTGTTAGGTGTTAAGGGAGATAATAAGAAGAATTCCGACAAAAACTCTAATGCCTCTTGCATGGGCTTGCTTTGGTTTGCCATGAAGGTTTGATTAAATAGAACGTTATTTTTTAAAAAATTGTCTTTATGGTGTGTAAGGTCGAGCACATAAAAATATATAATGACTTGATTACTGTCTTCATTTTCAAGCATTGCTTGAAATGTTTCTGGATGGATTTGAGCTATTTCATTAAGTAGCTGCATAATAATGCTAAAGCCGTTTATTGGCTCCTCATTTATATGAGTCAGTTTTAGTGCTTCTAATTGAGATGGGTCTTTTTTCGAATTTTTTAAAAGACGATGCATTGTTAGATAAAGATAAAACTGCTTTTCTTCCGCTTTAAAATTTTTTGATTGCTTGTCCCAGCTAGAGCTAAGAATAGGGAAGGGAGTCATTTGTTGACTTTCAGCTGAGCCTGATTGAGCCGCAGCATTATTTATGGCAATGGCTTGCGTTACGCTGTTTAGCGCCTGGGATATGTTAGAGGTGTTGGACATGACTTTATACTCACTATTAAAAAAGGGGAATGAAAATAGTCCCCTTTTTAAATAAGATTTTTTTATGAACGACCGGCTTTTTTGCGATCATGTTCTTTTAAATATCGTTTGCGGATACGAATGGCATTAGGTGTTACTTCTACCAATTCGTCATCATCGATGAATTCCATTGCTTGTTCAAGTGTAAATAAAATAGGCGGTGTTAAGATGATGTTTTCATCGGTGCCGGCAGCTCGAATGTTATTTAGTTGCTTTTCTTTAGTAACATTCACGATTAAATCATTATCGCGCGCATGAATACCAACCACCATACCTTCATAACTTTCGTCTTGATGTACCAAAAATAATTGGCCACGATTTTGTAAATTAAACAATGCAAATGCACGAGCAGCACCTGCACAATTAGCAATAAGAACACCGCGCTTACGCTGACCAAGAGGTAAGTTAATCATTGGCTTATACGCTTCAAACACGTGATAAATTAAACCGCTGCCGCTGGTCATGCTTAAAAAGTCGGTATGAAAACCAATTAAAGCACGAGTCGCCATGGAGTAATCTAAGCGAACGCGGCCTTTACCATCTGGATTCATATCTAAAAGCTGTCCTTTACGCTCACCCATAGACTCCATCACTTTACCTTGATGCTGTTCTTCAACATCAATGGTTACGTTTTCAAAGGGCTCAAGTTTTTGATCGCCGTCGTATTTAATGATGACTTCTGGTCGAGAAATAGCGAGTTCAAAATTTTCACGACGCATGTTTTCAATTAAAATACTGATGTGTAATTCACCGCGACCAGACACTTTAAATTTATCTGGATCTTCAGTATCTTCAACGCGTAAAGCAACATTATGCAGTAATTCTGTTTGTAAACGTTCACGAATTTTACGGCTGGTGACGTGCTTGCCATCTTTACCAGCAAAAGGTGAGTCATTGACTAAGAAAGTCATGCTAATGGTTGGCTCATCAACGGATAATGGTGGTAATGCTTCTACTAGTTCTGGAGAGCAGATGGTATCTGAAATATTAAGTGGCTCAATACCATTTAGAGAGATGATGTTACCTGCTTGCGCTTCTTGAACTTCAATGCGCTCAAGTCCTTTAAAGCCTAATATTTGCAGCGCGCGACCTTTACGTACTTTGCCGTCTTTATCAATAATCATAAGAGGCATTTTAGGTCTGATTTTACCGCGGGTTATCCGGCCGATGCCAATGGTGCCAACGTAGGAAGAATAATCGAGTGCAGAAATTTGCATTTGAAGCGGGCCATCAAGTTCAACTTGTGGTTCAGGCACTTTCTCAATGATTAGGTCAAGCAACTCATGCATATTGTCTGTTTCAGTTGCAAGGTCTA
>CAWVYD010000045.1:0-11793 GCA_963934185.1 uncultured Legionellaceae bacterium
GACGCCGAAGACACTTCCACCTTTGAGGTGTATTTCTTTATTATGTCCACCTCTGATGCCTATGGCTAGCCTTTTATGGATATTACCAGCGGTTGTCTTTCGTGAAAATTTTAGGAATGTATTAAGGCGTGGCGATCAGGATATACAATGTTATCAGCAAGGTAATGCCTCTTTTCTTAGTACTGCATGGAGCTGTGTAGCAGCTGGTTTTTCTGCAGCGTTATGTTACCCAAGCGTTGAAATATTTAACGTGTTAACTGGGCGAGCGTCACCATCAACACTGGTGCCGGATTGTGTTTCTGATTATGTGTCATCCTTTTCTATGTAAGTATTAATTTGAATCATCAACACGCCCTAGTGTTTCTTCAATATAGATCTTGAAGAAACACCTGCATATGACTGTTTTAATTAAACCATGTCAGCTGGATTAACGTATTTATCAAACTCTTCAGCCGTTAAAAAGCCGAGTTTAAGAGCGGTTTCTTTTAAGCTGGCATTATCTTCATGGGCCATCTTTGCTATTTTAGCGGCTTTATCGTAACCAATGTGCTGATTTAATGCGGTGACTAACATCAATGAGTTATTTAAATAATGCTCAACGACTTCATGATTAACTTCAATGCCTTCGATGCAAAATTCCCTAAAACTACTGGCACTGTCGCTTAATAGGTTGGCAGAATGCAGCATGTTATGAATCATTAACGGTTTATAAACGTTTAATTCAAAATTACCTTGGCTGCCTGCCATACCCACAGCAACGTCATTAGCAATCACTTGTGTGCATACCATGGTTAACGCTTCAGATTGTGTTGGGTTTACTTTACCAGGCATGATGGATGAACCAGGCTCATTGGCAGGCAAAGAAATTTCACCAATGCCGCAACGTGGGCCAGAGGCTAACCAACGCACATCATTACCAATTTTCATTAAGGCGCATGCTAAGGTTTTTAATGCACTACTGGCATTAACAACGGCGTCATGCGCGGCAAGTACAGCAAATTTATTGGGGGCGGTGATAAAAGGCATACTGGTTAATGCGGCAATGTGCTTTGCTGCTTTAACGGCAAAATCTGGGTGTGTGTTTAAGCCGGTGCCAACAGCGGTGCCACCAAGCGCAAGTTCATAAAGTTCTGGTAGCGTTTGCTCAATGCGGTGCATTGCCGCGTCAAGTTGGGCTACAAAGGCAGAAAAGGTTTGGCCAAAGGTTAAAGGCACCGCGTCTTGCAAATGCGTCCGACCAATTTTAACCACATCATTGTATTGAATTCGTTTGGCCTCAATTGAGTCTCTTAATTTTTTAATTTGTGGCAACACTTTATGTTGCAATACCATTACTGCGGCAATGTGCATGGCCGTTGGAAAGGTGTCATTTGATGATTGGGACATATTGACATCATCATTTGGATGCACGGGCATTTTAGAGCCTTGCTCACCACCAGCCATTTCAATGGCGCGATTGGAAATGACTTCGTTGGCGTTCATGTTGGACTGCGTGCCGGAACCAGTTTGCCAAACAAACAGTGGGAAATGTTCATCTAATTTGCCTTCATGTACTTCTGTTGCGGCTTTAATTATAAGCTCCGCTTTTTCTTTTGATAACTTACCTAAGTTTAAATTAGTCAGCGCAGCCGCTTTTTTTAAAATACCAAAAGCATGAATCACTTCAATTGGCATATGATCGCCACCAATATTAAAGTGGTGTAAAGAGCGCTGGGTTTGTGCGCCCCAGTATTTGTCTGCAGGTACGTCAATCCCACCCATGCTGTCTGTTTCAATTCGTGTGTTCATTTATCCTCGGCGCGTATGTGTTAAAATGGCTTTAATATTACCAGCCTTTGGTGGCCCATGAAACAGCCTCGTTTTTTTCAAGACATTTCTTTTCAATCTGGCGAGCGACTTGCTTTAACGGAGCAAGCAACAAATCACGTGGCACGTGTGTTACGCATGCAGGCAGGCGAAAGCATTTGTTTGTTTAATGGCCAAAATCAAGAGTGCTTGGCGCAATTAGTCGAAGTGAAAAAGCGCTCGGTCATGGTCGAGCTTGGTGAAGTGGTAACGTGTTCTCGAGAGTCATCATTAAATCTTACCTTGGTACAAGCGTTATCAAAGGGCGATCGCTTTGATTGGGTTGTTCAAAAAGCGGTGGAACTTGGCGTTGCTCAGTTAATTCCGGTGATAACTGAGCGTAATAATGTGCGTTTAGATGACAATAAACGTCAAAAAAAACAGGCGCAATGGCAAGCAATTATTGAAAGCGCTTCGGAGCAGTGTGGTCGAAATGCATTAATGCAGTTGTCTGAAATTATGACATTAACCGATTATTTATCATCAAAAAAAAAGGCAGACCATTTTGTGCTTGATCCATACAGTAAGGAATCATTAATGACGGTTATGAAGCCAAGCAAAGGTGCGGTGTTTTTAATCGGCCCTGAGGGTGGCTTTAGCGACACTGAAATTCAGAAAATTACGAGTAGCGATGTACAGTCCCTTCGTTTTGGGCCAAGAATTTTACGCACAGAAACGGCGGGCATTGCTGTGTGCGCGATTGCCCAGTCATTGTGGGGAGATTTGCAACCGTTTTAGGTTTGAATCTAGGACGTGTTGACTCTTCATTTTGAAGCGCTTGAGCCACGATTTATTCTCTTATTTTAAATTCGTGCTGTCTGAAATCAAAGGATGCTCAACTCTTGAGGAATTAGAAACACTCTTACCTTGCAAGTGTAAAGACAGCGAAGTTAAAAAACAAAGAGAACTGCCTAAGCTTAACTATGCCTCATCATAAAACGCGTCAAACCGTTATCTTTGATAACGATTCGACAACCATGCTTTACTGTACTGCGCCATTTATGATCGCGCGCAGCATGACAGACGAGGTTTATCGATCGCTTACTCACTTTCTTCATTGTTTTCTTCAAAACGTTTTTTATTTTCTTTTTCAATGCTGGCTTCATCGATTTCATATACGGCAAGATATAATGCTCGCATCATGGAAAAGTAGAAAGCTATTTCAGCAACTAAAAATAAAGGAGATAGAAATAGTTGAGTAAGATTTTGCTTCATAGGAGGACGTTTTTTTTCATAGGCGTGGCCAATAAATTGAGCAATAATGCCAAAGAGGAGAAGTAGAAAGCAAGTTTCAGTGGCACCACCGGTTGGCCCATTAGAGGAGATTAGTGTTGCAGCATAGTTCAGAAAGTAAAAAACAGGGGCAACAAGAAGGGTTAGTCGCCATTGTAATTTTGCATAGTAACCAAGCAATATAAGGCTTAATAGCCAGGCTAAATCCGTTGAGAAAACATTTGGCATACTGATTTGTACAAAACCAAAAAATATTTGCATTGAGAAAATGATAAGAATTAGACCAACCGCATGAATTATTTTGGTTGTATGATGTGTATGATAGGTCGCGTAATCCTTAGCAACTTGAATAAAGTTGGTTGACATAAAGCACTCCTTTTTAAGTTATATTCTTTATCTGGAAGTGTAGCAGTAAAAAAAAATTGTGCGAGGCGTGATTATTAAAAACATGAGTTAACGGAAGGGGGGGTACAGTTTTAACGCGGGACACTATTAAAATCAATATCTTATAATTTCATAGACTTATCTTAATTTTGATTTAAGAATGTCCCGGACTAAAACTGAGGCCACGGAAGGTGATGTTTACTTATTATTAAATGGGAGGTTGGGTGTATGGCGGTCTTAATTAGTGGGTGTTCGTCGGGAATTGGTTTAGAGACGGCTTTGTATTTAAGAAAAAAAGGGTATGAGGTGATAGCGACAGCCCGCGGTGACGAAGCCGTTTATTATTTAAAGGAAGAGGGATTTCAAGCCATTCATTTGGATGTCAATTCAAGTGAATCAATAAATGAAGCAGTCGCACAAGCAATGATGATGGCTAGTGATGGCATTGACGTGCTTATTAATAATGCAGGATACGGTCAAGCAGGTGCTTTGGAAGATCTTTCTCGTGAGTGTTTACGCGATCAATTTGAAACAAATGTTTTTGGATTGGTGGAATTAACCAATGCCGTATTGCCGTCTATGCGTGAGCAAGGCTATGGACAGATCATTAACATCAGTTCTGTGCTTGGTTTTGTTAGTATGCCTTTTCGAGGTGCTTACAATGCGTCTAAACATGCGGTGGAATCCATTTCTGATACGTTGCGTTTAGAGTTAGCCAATACGCCAATAACCGTAAGTTTAATTGAGCCAGGGCCAATTGTTTCGCGTTTTCGTCAAACGTGTGTGGAAAAAGCGCTTGAAGTGATTGATATGGATAAAAGCCATTACAAAGCAACCTATGAAAAAATGATTGCAGAACAAGAAGAGCCTAAGCCTTTACCTTTTATGCTGAGCGGGGAAGCGGTAGCGAAAAAAATTTTCAAAGCGATGACGGCCAAGCGACCCAAGGCTCGATACAGAGTGACTTTGCCAACGTATCTGTTAGCAATATTAAAACGTATGTTGAGTTCTTCTTTATTGGATAGAATACTGCTTCGATGGAGTTAGCGTTTGTGGATAAGTAACGTTTTAAAAAGCACCGCATCGGGTGCTTAGAGTGTTGCCGGCCGCGGTGTTTACTGCTTCAGGCAGCGCGCGTGTTTTGTCAAAAAACTTAAATTTAAATCGAGCGCAGGCAATGCCTTTAGGTGGTGGTGCTGGCGGGGGGGGGACCGCGGCTCTTAGTGATTGGGTTGTTGTTTCCTTCTCTACCGGCGCAGCCTCATCATCAGAGGGCATTTTTAGGGGTTTGTCATCGGCTGTTTTCCCATACGCTCTCAACGTTAGCACAGCGCAATAAATAAGGGCAGTAAAAGACCAGAAAGCAGTAATAATGGTTGTGTGACTGCCATCGAGGTGGCTTAAGAAGAAATCAGTAAGGTTTTCTGCTTTATAGGTGGAGTTGAGAAAATTTCGAAGTATCTCAAATATGCCTTGTGCGGCAAATTCGCCTTTGGTTAAATAATCGGTGTTAACGTCTAAGGGGCTAAGCAAAACAGCTTCTTGTCTCTCAGGATATTGTACGATGCTTATTTCGTTACTAATATAATCTTTCCATTTGTCGAGATGTTTGTCGCGCTCAATGATAGCATCACCTACTTGCCATACTCTTAGTCCAATAGCGGCTGCGATGGCTACCACGCCAAAAACAGCACCTGCAACGATGAGCGCTGGCGGAAAGGCTTGTCCCATGATGAGTAGAGCAATGCCTAAGAGAAAGTAGCTACTTGCCACCACACCAAAGGCACTAAGACCATCTTGCATGCCATGAAGAATGGCTGCTTGGTAAGTGGGTTTACTTGCCTTTTGGAGATTTGTACAAATTAAATCCACGCCATGATAGAGGTCTTTTAGCTCGCGGAGTCCTTCTTGTATTGCCGTACGGCACTCAGTGCCATCTTTTAGTCGATGGGCTACATGATTAGCGAGTAATATTTGTAACGATTCGGCATGTGTACCAAAGTCATCATTATATTGATTAAAATGAGTTATCTGCATCGCCAATATTTCAGATTGTTTTGCATTAAACAGAGCGGTGGCTTGTTCCAATTTGGCGAGCAACGCTTTTTGAGATAATTCTTGTTGTGAGCAAATCCCTTCATATACCCGTACTGCGATGCAAACGCATATAAAAAAGGCAAGAATACTGCTCGTTAAAATCAAAGAAGCAAAGCTCAGCGTGGCTAAACTCATAACGCCTAGATAAAGGTAGGGCGCATCAATGAAGCCGCCAAGACCTTTAGCAAAAAGATAAGCGTATTCATATTGGGTTTGAAATTCAGCTGCGTCAATAAACAGTTGTTGTGTTGCTTCTAATTGATATTGCTCCAGATCCATTCTTGTAAGCGTATCTTTTAAGTTTAAAAGTTCCTCATCTTTTAGTGTTTGCTGGTCTTCTAACTTTTTTTGCATTTCGGCGTAAGTTTTTTGTTCTTCTTCTGGTAGCGTTTTGTCATAGATTGCGCTGGGATAAAGGTTTTGTTTTTGTTGATTTTGGACATGGGCTAGCTCGACTATAATGTCGAAAAGCTCTGTATTACCGGCTTGAATTTTCAACTCAATGTCATGTGCTTTTTTTAGCGCTTTGGCGATGGAGTCAAACTTTTTAACCATGGCTTTTTGTTTATCATTAATAATGCGTATGTAACATCGATTAATAATTGCTGCGACCGAAAAGACAAGGCCAATGGGTAGCGCAAGCATTCTGATCTTAGAGGAGTCAAGAAGATCGTGGCTAACTAATACCATTATCAGTGTCTTTATGCCTTTATAGCCATTTTTAGCGCCTTTTAATATGTCCCTAACATAAGGCAGCCATGCTTTACAAAAGTCTTCAACGGCGTTAGTTTTGCCTTGTTTTTTCTTGGCGCTGGCATAGCTGCCGAGGAGTGAGAAAGAAGCTGCTGCTGCAGTAATTGCTATAATCATAGGCAGCCAAAACTCAGTATCGGTTAAGACATGATCTAAATTTTCGTGGTATTCTTTGTTGGTTGAAGAGATTACTTCACAGCTAAATTTTATGCTGCTATAGACAACGGAGATTCCGTCTAGGAGACCATAAAGGCCATTAAACCAAATGCTACTATCAATGTCTTTAGCGAAAGAAGGCTGTTCTTTGGGCTTCTTTTTTAGGCCGAATAGATCTATTAAGTGACATAAGAGTGGGTCACCTTTGTCACTATTTCCCTGTTCCTGGTCTTCTTTATCCAAAGCATCACCTGGCATGGTAGACATACGATACACGCTTATCTATTAAATGCACAACCATGTACATAAAACAGGCTTGGTTGAAAGTACGGCTAGGATACAGGTCGACGGCTCTGCTGTCAAATTATTATTCTAGCTGCCTCTGCAGGGAGCAGAGCAACGTACAACTATAACAATGATCGTTTTTTAAGTCAATAAAAATGTGAAACTTTAGATGTTGGATAAAGCAGGCCCTTTAAGAGGGTTTAAATACAGTGATTTGTGGTTAAGGAGTAGTCATAAATGAGATGGATTATTAATTTATTTCGGGAAAAAAAAGTATTAGGAAATGATGGGGTTCTTGCCGGAAGCGATCAATTTGAATTAGAACAATTGAAAAAGAAGGCAGTGATTAAACATCTCAGAAGTTTGAGAGCTTCTTCACCAGCGCAAGCTGAGAGTCAAGCAAGTTTAATTCGACTGTCTTATTGGGGGGAAAGGGATCGCGCTTCTCGTTGTCTGTTTGAGATAGAAACTCACTACCAATCCTTTTTCCAAGATAACCGATTTATTGGTACAGCCATGGTGTTAGCCCTTTATGGTCTGTTAGTGCATTTAATGCAGTCTAAGTCCGACCATTGTACGGATAAAAGCAGTGAGCTGTTAATTCAGTGGGGCGGCGTAATCATATTATTTTGGGGGCTAGAAAGCCTTGCTTATCTCAATTATAGAGAAGAAGAAACCAAGCTTAAAAATGCCAAGTTAACCGCTATGCATACGGCGAGAAGTGATGGCGCCATATTAACAGCGTTAGGGTATGATCAGTGGTTGGAAGAACGTCCTGAGGCTACAAAAGAGAGTTTGAAACCAGTATAAGCTAAATTTAAGAGTGACTTTTTAAATAACTCGGGTAATATTTGCATATTTTTTATTCTTCAAAAGGCGACTACTAACAATTCTTGGGCAATGCATGGTTTGAGTAAAGAGAAATCATTCCGGCTTTATTTTTATGACTCAGTAATGCTTAGGCCTTACGAAGGAATGAAAAATAAGACGGGGAGATTTATCAACGTTCAAATCATTTATTTTCTTAGAATTTGGGTATTTATGTCTTTTGATATATGTAGGGAGCGCAGTATGCTCGAGTTAGATTTTTTAGTGAAGCCGCAGTGGGGAATTGAACGTTGGCTTAAAGCAGCGTTAGCGATGATTAATGAGCAAGAGCAGCAAGAGATCGTTGAGCGGATGGACGATTTGTTCTCTGAGGGTTTCCCTGTCATTGTCGAAAAGAATAAGGTGCTTTACGCGCATGTGTTTGGAATGCTGGCACAACTGGAGTCTCTTGCAGTGCAAGTGCCTCTTAAGTTCTTATCTGAACTCAAAGGTCACGGAGATTTAGAGGCTAAAATGCGACAGCAATTGGTGGATGAAGTATTTCATACTGCTGTATTTTTAAAGATAGCTCACGAATTATCAATGCCTTATGCATTTCCACCGACCTATGAAGCATCCATTGAAGAATTTTGTTTGTTTGTAACGAGTGAACCAGATGTGCGTACGGTCGTTATTATGCTTAATTTAATTGGTGAAGGTTGGATTGAACAAATTTTTGATGTATTGCATCAAGCAGGCATTGCGACAAAAGTTTTTGATGTGATTTTGGAAGATGAAAAGCGCCATGTTGCAGAGGCGGAGCTCTATCAAGCATTAGGTTTGCCAGACAGAGTTTACATGCAGAAAAAACTCGCAATTTTGGAAGAAAAGCTCATTACCAAAGTTGTGTTTATGCCCAAAAATACATTAGCGATGGCAGGCCTTATCGGTGTTGATGGTTGCTATAAACTGATGGAGCAAATTAATGAAAAGCATCTTGTACAAATTGCTAAATTAGATTTAAAACCGCATTATTTGTGGAATTATTTTATGGAGCATGTGCCTGAAATCATGTCCTTTTATCATGATAATAATGGCGATAAACGAGTTGAGCTAACACCGGCTCGTAAGGTATTAATTGCAGCTTGGGAAAACCCAAAGTCGCCAACGATGTCGTCAGAATTTAGCATTGATGTAACTCGTCTTGGTTTTTTTGAGAAGAAATACCCGCCGGATACTATCTTGGGCATAAGTTTGCAGGCATTAAGCAAAACCATGGCGGAAAACCTGCATTGGTGTCGATATATTTGCAACAATGAAATTTTTGAGGCGGAGGCTTCTTTTACAAGTATTGTGGTAAAACTGCCTAATCATGATGCTCACTTGGGCATGATCTTTTTTAAAAATTGTCATGAAATGTCTCTTATGGCATTGTCTAAGCATATCAAGCATGAATTAGCCATTATGAATTATTGTTATGAAAAAACATTGGCGTTGACAAAAGAACATCCTGAATTGATGGAAGTTATGAATGTGTTCTTCCGGAAAAAAAGAGATGATGTGTTTGGTCGACCAGACATAGCCTCCCCTGTCGTCAGCTTAAGTAACGTCGGGCCTTGGGGGTTTGAGCGAGTTACCTCGCCTTTATTGCCTGGGGAAATAGGTAAAGTCACGTTAACAAAAATTAAGCGAGTACAAGAATACAATCATCAAACCAATCAATTTGAAACCATAGACAAAATGCCAGTGAACGTGAGTGTTGATCATCGAGTGCTAGATGCTAATATGCCCTTACCACTGGAAATGCAGCGTTGTTTTAAAGAAGTCTGTGATACGTTTGAAAGAGACATTAGACAGCCCAAAAAACCAACAGGCGACTTTGCCGATTTGGCTGAATTTAAAGAGTACTCGGATAGATTGCTTGAAGGCAGCTTGGATTTTGGTTTTCGAGCATTGCTGATTAATGCCCACCAACGCGCGAATTATGTGGGTTCTAGGGAGCCGTTTGATAGGATGATGAAAGGGGCTGAAGACTTAACGGAAACGGAGATGAATGATTAATGCAGCCATGGGAGTTTTACGCTGCTCACTTAGAACGGGTGAGTAGAAGCTTTAGTTTTTGCATCGCGCAGTTGCCAACGCCGCAGCGTGAATGGATTGCATTGGCTTACTTGCTTTTTCGCGTTGCAGACACCATTGAAGATTCCGCCTGGCAGAGCCAGGCGAAGCAGTTTCAACAGTTTGATTGTTTCAATGATGCACTTAATGGAATAGGAAGCCTTAAAGCTTTGGAATCATGGGCTGATGATTTTCCTTTAAGCATTGTTAAAGAAGAACGATTGCTATTGATTGATGCGCCCTTGTTACTAGATGACTTATTTTTATTACCAGATAAAATAAGGAAGCAGTTAGTTAAAAATGTGCAACAGATGATGGCTGGCATGCGCCATTTTCTTAGTCATCACAGTTCTCAAGGCGAGCTGTCGTTTAGTCATACGAGTCAATTGAATCAATATTGTTTTTTTGTTGCCGGTTTGGTGGGGGAGCTTTTAACCTTTATTTTTGTTGACGCACTTGAACACATGAAGATGGATGATGCGTGTTTATTGGATGGCTTTCATTTTGGGCTGTTTTTACAAAAAATTAATGTGTTAAAAGATCAATTATCGGATGAAGCACTTGGGCGCAAATTTGTGCCCTCACGAGTTTTGCTGCGGCAATCTGTGTTTGAGCATGCAACGCATGCGTTTGCGTACATAAAGCGTTTACCAGCAAATGAAGCAAGAGAGTTTCGATTGTTTTGTGCTTGGTCATTATTTATCGGTTTGGCCTCACTTAAGTGGATTGATAAACGTTACGCAACAAACAAAGCATTTAAAATTTCATACTCCGAGACAATGTCTATTGTTTTTAAATTAAAAAAGATCATTGATGATAATGAGGCCTTGGACTTGTTTTTTGAGAAGCACTCAGCCGCATTAGAAGCGTGCAGTGATGAGGAAGAAAATAAAAAGGGAGAAGGATGTTTGCCTTTATGGTTTCAAGAGATCTATCCTTCTGAATTATTGCAAAAGCATGCATCAGAACTTGGCTTGCTTGAGTGAAGCACTTTGAGAGTCCATTTAACAGCTTAGATTGTGATTTAAGTCATGTTTTTTTAGCAAGACAACGCAATGATTTAAGTCTGCTCAGGCATGTATTTAAATCATTAACCTTTAAAATTGATGCGTCAAAAGAAGTTAATCTTTATTTTTTGGAATTTTCTAATTATGAATTAATTTACGATGTTGCTAAGGTTGAACGTGTATTAAAGCAACTGGATAAGCCTATAGCAAACGACACAACGGGATTTCCCCCCATATTAATTCAATCATTGCCACCCAATACTGCCAAAGCATTAAAAATATTATTAAAATCTGAAGTGGCTCGCTGTTTTAACCTTTGTTTTACTCAGACAGGAAAACTTCAGCCTTGGTTAGAACAATTATTTGAACCAGGCCAATTATTTGATTTATCTGAGCAGTTTGGTTCAGCGGCTGTAAAACTTGAATTGTTTAATGCTTTTTTTCTTCGATATTGCGAGTTATTACAATCCCCTGTAGATATTCCATGCGAACAAGCATGTTCAGATGTGATAAAGGGATTAATTGTTTATGAGATCCAATATTACCGAAATTTTTCAGAGTCATTGATTTGTTTAGAGCGTTTATTGCTGCAAATTGATAACAGTTATAAAGTAAAAAGTTCAGCTATGTTGATTTTAAAAAAAATGGATGAAGGTTTTTTCTCGAATCAATTTTTAGCCGATCAGCGTGTTCAATCAGTCATTGATGCTTTATGTAACGTGATTGAAGCTCCTCATAATAAAGAGGCGCTTTGTCGTTTAGACACATGCGTTTCTCAATTAATGGTTCAAACGAAGAATATTTTTTGGCTGGATTGCTTGGCTTTAATAAGTGTTTTTATTGGTTCGTTTCTTTTGGTTGGCGGAATTGTCGGGCTTGTAGCGCTTGCGAGCGTTCCTTTGTCTGCCGCCTATTTGGCCTCGGGTTTAATGTTTTTTGGTGGCAGTATTTGTGCTTTTCAAAAAGGGCAGCCTAATACGCTCACGACAGAGCTTGATTATTTTTCTCAGCAGGCAGAACAAATAGCGATTAGTGTGTTATAAAAGTTTTGTTTCCTAGGGCGTTGTAAGTCTCAATTGAGCTATATTGGTAATTAAGAGGTAAGCCC